>JAFUDD010000447.1 GCA_017459315.1 Clostridia bacterium
GAAACGATGATTTTGTCAATCTGCTGGTTGATAAACACCATCGCATAACCGAACAGCAGCGGCACAATCATCCGGAGCATCGAGCGAACATCCTCGTTACGAAACGGATTGCCCGCCTGTATATGCCAATACTTTCTCGCGCAAATCGCCAGATAGCAAGCGTTTAAGAGAGCCGCCGCTAAAAAGGCCAGAATCAAGGTGTCCGGCCCAAACCAAGCGCCGATCAGCAAAACTAGCAGAATCGCAATCAGGCTTTGGTACACGTTCGTCAGTTCTGCATGGACGAAAGCCTCGTTTGATTTCAGCAACGCCCCGTAAAAGGCCGTCAGTACCAGAAAAACAATCGAGGGCGCAACAATGCGCAGATATCGTGCCAACAGTGCAGAAATCTCCGCCGTATACTTCGGTGCCAGCACCTTGGCAATCAGCGGCGCTGCGATCTCCACCAACGCAACGATGCCAAGCGTTAACAGCAGAATCAGCTTCAGCGTACTCGAAACATATTCTGACTCTCTGTCCTCGGAATTGCTTTTTGTCTGCAGATAGATTGGCACAAACGCCGTGGCGAAAGTCTGAATCAGAAGGTAATCTACGTTTGAGATCAGCCCCTCGGACAGCGAAATCAAATCTGTATGCAGGGTAGCGCCGAATGCATTCGCTGCAATCAGCTGCCGCACAAAGCCGAGAATCTTGGCAATCGCAACGACGACCGTTACGTAAGAAAGATTTTTCAGAATCCGGTTACTTCGTCCCATTCTGCCTTCTTTCTTCCAAGTATGCGTACATCTCGTACAAGACCTTTTCCTGCGTTTGCCAGTTGTAGGTGCTGTTGACCAACGCACGGCCGTTTTCCCCCATCTGCCGAGCCTCCGCTGGATGATCTCTGAGATACGTCAAGGCCTCGATCAGCGCCTTCTCATCATCCGGCGCAATGCAGATGCCGCAATGGCCGCCTTCTATGATTATATTCCATGTCTCAAAAACCGTGCAAATGACCGGCAAACCGGCTAACATACATTCAAACAGCTTAACAACGCCGATCGTTCCGCGCATGCCATCCGTGTTATAATTCGGCTGTAACAGCGCAACTGCTATCCCGCCCTTCGCAAGCGCCTGCTGTACCTCTTGGAACGGTACTCCACCATGATAGTTTGTTTGCTGCCAACCGGGCAAGGTCGAAAGCACGTTGTTGACATAATCATCCTCATCATGACCGTACAGTTCATACTTCATATCTCCGATCGTATGGATGGCTCGGATGACAGTATCATGAGACCATTGCGGTGCAACGCGCCCCGCGAACAAGACGGTATGATAATCCGTGTTTTGCGGGATCTCCGGTTGTGTTTCTCTCAACCGCGGATAGTTGGTCACCATGTAAACCTTATCGTGTATTTTCTGTAATTCCTCTACAATATGCGGAGTTACGGAAACCAATGCGTCGCATGCCTGCAGCTTTGGCTTTGTATATCGAGTATACGCCCAAGTCACTGTTTTTCGCATAAAAACAGGGATATAATACTTATCGGCAATACTGGCAGCTACGTTTTCATGCTGATCGAAGACGACAATTTTGCCTTTCTTTTTGAACAACGGGACAAACTGCAGCAGCTCTGGATCGTGCAGATGATAGACGTCTGCATCAAGCTCCAACGCCTTCTTGACAACCTTTTTAGAGAAAGATAGGATGCGTTTGACCCGACCTGCCGGCGCTTCTCCCACACCGACAACCGTTACATCGCTTTTTATAAAGCTGTTTCCTTTTACAACAAGAAACACTTGGTATTGTTTGTTTTTTGCAAGCGATACACATTCTTTTTCAAGTATGCGCTCATCATTGCTCGAATGTGCGCTTGTAACATGACAAATTTTCATACGATCATCCTTTCTCTGCGATGCACAAATGTCCTTTGGGCCGTTCCTTCCAAGAAATAACCGGCATTACTTTCTCCCGCTCCTGCCCAATCAGCAGTAAAAGCAGGATGGTAACAAACAGTCCATGCGTGAGCAGAATCGGAAACAAGAACGAGTTAATCATCATTACCGTAGAATAAACAGCTACCGTGATATGAATTCTCGGATCGACACGCTCTGACACAAGATCCAAAGCACGAAACACAACAGCATAGATCATCGGCCCGATAAACACACCGATATATCCTAAATTCGCTACGGCATCAGAAAGCAGGCCGTTGTTCATATGGCTTTCCACATTGTAATAGACGTGTGCAATCATACGCGGCAACGTCTCATATGGACTTTGTGCCCCAAACAAACGCAGAAAGCTCTGCCGATAATAGTCTGGCGTGTGCGTTGTGAAGAAATCAAAATACTTCCGTCCGATTTCGACCGGTAAAAACAGGGTTCGACGAACAAACAGAGAAATCGGATAGATACTGGAAAACATCGTGTATAACAGAATGCATCCGATTGTCAGAACGGTAAGCACCGCCATCAGCCATACATTGATATTCCGAAGACGCAAACGAGGCAGAAAGCCTACCGCAACCGCCGCAATTGCCAAGAACAGAACCGTTTTTGATCCGTCAATGCCAAAGCTCAACAGCTGGACAACGACACAGAATACCGCCCATCCGTACCGTCGTTTCACCATGAAATAAGAGATCAGCACAGCGTTAACCGTTTGGCTCCACGCATACAGATAAGAAAGAATCGTGGGTAACTGAAATGCACTCGCTTCAGCACGCAAATCGTACACGTTCGACAGGCTGAAATTAAGCCTAAAGTGCGTATAGCGCCCGGAAATATACAGGACAACCGCCATCAGCAATATCGCCAAAAGCTCAATTTCGGTTTCTCCCAAGATTGCACGTTCACTTCGTAAAAACAGAAAACGTTTCGGTTTTCCGAGTGGACATAACGTCAGACAAAACAGCAACAGCCAAAATACGCAATTACAAATCAGATGTTCAATCGAAATGACACCGAAGCCAACCATAGAGGTGAATGGCACAAAGCTCATCAAGTACAGCAGAAACAGAAGGATGTAGGAAAGCTTTTCTTTGGCGTTATCAAAAGCAACCCATGCAAGGGGCGTAGAGATAAGCAGCAGACTCCACGAAAGCAAAAGGCTGAACGATGTGCTCTGGCTTTCAAACCCGGTATAGGCGTATAACGCATATACCACATATTGATAGCTCCAATCAAGAGCAAGTCGATAAACTAAGAGCGGTAAAGCGAACAAAAGCAGTCGTGTCAAATTCCTTGGCACGAAAGCAACACCCTGCAGTTGTTCTATGCAATACTTCATACTCTTCTATCCGATCACGCGTTTTGCTGCTATCTTCTCTTTCCGTCATGGACGAATTATTCTTGACCAACCTTCTCTAAAAATATATTAGCAAGTCGATCATAGGTAAAATTTGCTCGAATCGCCGCTTCTCCGCGTGCTCCCATCTCGTCCCGTTCTTTCCGACTCATTCTGTAAACGTTCAATATATCGCTTACGACGGAGTCTTCATCGGCAGGATCCGTTTGGAATCCGCACCCATAGGTTATAACAGGCGTATCCGGTGCATGAAACGCGCATACAATAGGCACGCCTGCCATCATCGAATCATACAGCTTGTTCAAGCACAAGCCAAACCGATACAGCGGTGAATCGGCTCCCGTCATATAGGAGCAATCAAAATGCCGCAGTAAATCGGGCACCTCTTTTTTCGGAATAGCGGGCAGGAAGAATACGTTTTGCTGGTTTCCTTTTTTTGCTCTTTCCATCAGACCCGGCTTTTCTACTCCGTCGCCAACCAGTACAAAAATGATATCCTTATGGTCAGCTTCAAACCGTTTTGCCACACGCAGGGCATAGTCCAAGGCATTCGACTTCGCATGCCCGCCGACATATCCCACAATAAAGTCATCCTTATGCTGTTGAAAAAAACTGTGATAAGGCTCGCTGACGCCTGCCGGATTTTCCCATTCTGCCAAGTTTACACCGTTTGAAACGACAACAAACTTATCCGGTGCCAATCCGTGCTCCACCATGTACGATTTCGCATACGGCAGCAGAGATACACAATGATCGCAATGCTTGTATGCCGCTTTTTCCGCTATTCCCATTAAGATGACGAAAGGATGGTTTCTGCTCATGCCGCCGACCTCATATAATGTCGCCGGCCACATATCATGCACCTCATGGACATACTTCGCCCCTGCAAGGCGGGCGATCCGATACGCCGGATACGTGTCCAGCGGGTAGGTGGACGACGCAATCACAATATCCGGCTTCCATGTCTTTGCGATTTTTCTGGCATGCAGATACAGTTTTCCGACAAACCGAACCATGGAAATCGCTCTCTTTGCGCCGTTTCCGCTGTATGCGCCTGATCGAATCCATACATATTCAATTCCGTCTATGCGTTCCGTTTGAAAATCCCGCTGCACGGAAGGATTGTTTTTGCGAAGATGGGAATAATCTCCGGCGACAATTGTCACCTTATGTCCCATCTTGACCCATTCGCGTGCGAGATAATAAGGACGAAATTCCATCCCCATATCCACGGAGCCGGCATAGTGATTGATATACAGTATATTCATAGCATTTCCTATATTAACTTCATGCTTTGCAGAGCGCTCAACATCACTCGATCCTGTATAGACGCAGCGTCTCTACGCTGCAATAGCTCGCTGATCTGCGAACACAATTACTTTTACAGCAAAATGCATCCATCCGGATAAACTTCCAGAGCGCGCAGTGCCGCGCCCATCTTTTCGATCTCCCGCATCCGGGACACATGCTTCTGCTCTGCAATCAGCACGGCGTCCGCCTGCTTGGCATCGACCACAGCCTGTTCATTATGCAAGAAATCCGGCTGCATGACAAGCCTTACGTCAGCTTCGCTGCACGAAGCAAGCGCATCAAGAATCTGGCGCATGGAGGATTCTGAGATTGTCCCGGTCAACAATACGGTTTTGCCCGCATATTGCTCCGTAAGCATAGCGTGAATGCGGCGAAAAACAGCTTCATTATCCTGTTTGCCGCGCGTCTCCCAGCGTTCGATAAGCCCGTCGATGCCCTTGCCCTTCCGTCTGCCGCGAGATGTATATACTTCGCCGAAAAGAGGCACTGCTCCGTCCTTGCCGCCAAGCTCATTCACAGAATGGAGCTTGTCCCCGAAAAGATATGTCATGGCATAGAACACGACCATAACAAAGCCGCCGAGAACGAAACCGACAAGCAGATACTTTTTAACGCCGGTAAACAGACCTGCTATCGCCGTTCCTCCGCTGGCAGGGACAATCTGCTCATATTCTTTTGTTTTGTCCAAAAGTTGCCCCTGCAGTACAATCAACCGCATTTCGACTTCGTGCTGACGATTTGAAAGCGATGTATCGATTCTGACCGAATAGGTTTCAGATAAGGCAACAAGCGTATGCGGAGCAACCTGTTCCGCAATCGGCTTGATCTCCGCATACATACTCTCGGTCAACGCTGCAATTTGCTGTCGGACAGTTTCTTCATCCGATCCGATGACGGTCAAGGTTAAACCATGCGTTTCTCTATCAAAGACAAGAGACGCCAGCTCATTCACATACTCCAGCCTGTCGGTGCCAAAGATGTGTTTAAGTGTATCCTCGCTCATTTGCCGCAACAGCGTGGAAGTATACACGCCCGCGACATAAGCCGTTTCGTCACGGGTCGCGCTTGCCGGATCTATACCGGAGGCATACTCGTCCAACCGAATATAAAACTGCTTAACGCCGACTGTCTCTTGTGCCGGATCAAGATGCAGCCACACGGATTCATTATTATATGTAACCAGCTCATCTAAACTCGCTTGCGCATCCTTAACGGCCTGCTCTGCCTGCTGTATAGAAAGCTGTTCTTGTTCGGAAATAGCGCTCGGCGTTTTGTCGGCACTTTCCTGCGCCGCGCGCACGGATTGATTGCGCCACACACGATATCCGCCCATGACCAGCATCAAGGCTACCGCAACAAGCAAAATGCTTCTCCAGCGGAAGAGGATATGAAAAAACAAATCGCGCAGGTTTATATAACGTTCTTTGGTGTCATACATAATGCTTCTGTTCTCCGTTTTCCCAAATCATAATCAGATTCCTTCCATTCTCGATCATTCGGTTTGCCGACCCCAACCCTAGCGCCGCCTCCCGACGGATGGACATACTTTAATTTATTATAAGCATTATGGCTTTAATTGTCAATTATATTCCGAAATCTAACCAAATTCGTTACATTTCTCGTTATGGAATAGACCTTTTCTGCCCTCCATGTGCAGCGGTTCATCTTGGCGGCGATTCGTTCGATTCGTCTTGTCTTTGTGTTCCGACAACACAAAAGAGACCGTTTCCGGTCTCTTTTGTTGGCATTTTCAGTTGTGTGATCAGAACTTGAGCGAGTTGAACTTGACGCCCGGGCCCATCGTGGAGGACACGACCATGCTCTTGATGTAGGTGCCCTTCGCCGCTGCCGGCTTCGCCTTGATGATCGCTTCCATCAGGGTGTTCAGGTTCTCTTCGAGCTTGTCTACGCCGAAGCTCTTCTTGCCGATCGGGCAATGGACGATGTTGGTCTTGTCCACGCGGTACTCGACCTTACCGGCTTTGATGTCGGCAATCGCCTTGGCGACGTCCATCGTGACCGTGCCGGACTTCGGGTTCGGCATGAGGCCCTTCGGGCCGAGGATACGACCGATACGGCCGACGAGACCCATCATATCCGGCGTTGCAACGCAAACGTCGAAGTCGAACCAGTTCTGCGTCTGGATCTTCTTGATGGTCTCTTCATCACCGATGTAATCGGCGCCGGCTTCCTGCGCTTCGCGGGCCTTGTCAGCCTTGGCGAACACGAGGACGCGGACGGTCTTGCCCGTGCCGTGCGGCAGAACGACCGCGCCGCGGACCTGCTGGTCGGCATGGCGGGAGTCTACGCCCAGACGAATGGAGACCTCGATGGTCTCATCGAACTTGCACTTCGCGGTTTCGAGAACGGTCTCGAGACCCTCGTGGGTATCATACAGCTTGCTGCGATCAATCAGCGCCTTGGAGGCGTTATAATTCTTTCCGTGCTTCATTTCGGTACCCTCCTCAGTCTCCGACGACAACGCCCATGCTGCGGGCGGTGCCGGCGACCATGCTCATTGCCGCCTCAACGCTTGCCGCGTTCAGGTCGGGCATCTTGAGTTCTGCGATCTCCTTAAGCTGCGCCTTGGAGATCGTGGCGACCTTCGTCTTGTTCGGGGTGCCGGAAGCCGTCTCGAGGTTGCAGGCCTTCTTGATGAGGACCGCCGCCGGAGGCGTCTTGGTGATGAACGTGAAGCTGCGATCCTGATAGACCGTGATGACGACCGGGATGATCAAACCGGCCTGCTGCTTGGTACGCTCGTTGAACTCTTTGCAGAAGCCCATGATGTTGACGCCGTGCTGACCGAGAGCCGGACCGACAGGCGGTGCCGGAGTTGCTTTGCCGGCGGGAATCTGCAGTTTCACATAACCTGTGATTTTCTTTGCCATTGCTGTTTTCTCCTTTATTATTTTAGGTCGTGGTACGGGGTGCCTCCCCTGCCACAATATTCAAACCGCTTTGCGGATTGAATCGCTTAAAGCTTCTGGACCTGCACAAAGTCCAGCTCGACGGGGGTCTCTCTGCCGAACATCGAAACCGACAGCTTGACCTTCTGGCGTTCCACGTCGATATTGTCCACCCGGCCGATGAAGTTTTCGAGCGGACCGTTGATGACCCGCACGTTCTCGCCGACCTCGATATCGAGGACGATCGGGATACGCTCGACGCCCATGGCGACGACTTC
>JAFUDD010000448.1 GCA_017459315.1 Clostridia bacterium
GGCATCAAAGATGGCAGACTGAAGGACTTTACGCCGACCGCGTTCATCTTCGGCGCCAAGGCCGCACCGGGCTACATCCGGGCAAAGGCCGTGATCAAGTTCATCAACGAGATCGCCAAGAAGATCAACGCCGATCCCGATATGTGCGATAAGCTGCGCGTCGTGTTCGTGCAGAATTACAACTGCTCCTACGCCGAGCATATCATCCCGGCCGCAGACATTTCCGAGCAGATTTCCCCGGCGGGCACCGAGGCCTCCGGCACCGGCAACATGAAGCTGATGCTGAACGGCGCGGTCACGCTCGGCACCTACGACGGTGCGAACATCGAGATCGTCGAGCAGGCGGGTCAGGAGAACAACTACATCTTCGGTCACAGCGTACAGGACCTCAACGCCCTGCGTCCGCACTACAATCCGAAGGTCATTTACGACTATGAGCCGCGCGTGCGCCGCGTGATCGACACGATGATCGACGGCACGTTCGACGACAACGGCACCGGCGTGCTGACCGACCTCCACCGCTCGCTGCTGTTCGGCGACGGCTGGCAGAAGCCCGATTACTACTTCGTGCTCCAGGAGCTGCTGCCCTACATCGACACCAAGACCCGCGCGCTGTACGACTATCAGGATCGCCTCGCGTTCGGCCGCAAGTGCCTGATGAACACCGCATCGGCGGGCAAGTTCAGCTCCGACCGTTCGATCCAGCAGTACGCGGACGAGATCTGGCACATCAAGCCGATCGAGAACATCGACGCAAAGCTGCCGTTCTGAGCGCAGGCACAGCGAAGCCCGGCAGCGCCGGACAAATCCAACACCAAGGAAGCTTCCCATGCGGAGGCTTCCTTTTTCGTTGCCTGCGGGTAAACGTTTCGTATAAATTCGGATCAAGGGACTGTACGAAAGACGAAAGCTGTGCTATTCTGTATATAATGTTCTGCGCGGGGCGGATCGGCGGCTGTCGCCCTCCGGGCGGGGAAATGAAGGAAACACTATGGAAACCAAGCATGTAACCGTGATCACCGGCGGCGGCAGCGGCATGGGCCTTGCCGCTGCGAATTTTTTGCCGAAGGAGCAGATCATCGTCGTCACCGGACGCACGCTGAAAAAGCTCGAAAACGCCGTCAATGAGCTGACCGCGCTCGGCTATACGGCCTACGCCAAGACCTGCGACACCTCCGACCGCGCAAGCGTCCGCGAGCTTGCGGCCTATGCCGCCTCGCTCGGCGCCGTCAAGACCGTGATCCATGCGGCAGGCATGAGCCCGAACATGGCGGACGGCGAAAAGCTGCTGCGCGTCAATGCGCTCGGCACCGTGTATGTCAACCGCGAGTTTGCCGCGGTCATGACCGACGGCGGCGTGATCGAAGATATTTCCTCGAACTCGGCGTATGCGCTGCCCGGCTTCTTGATCAATATGGTCAAAAAGTCCTATCCGCTTGCGGAGACCGACGAAGCCGCATTCTTAAAGAAGATTCTGAAGTTTGCGAACATGCCCAAAGACGCCTATCAAAAGGCGGGCTTTGCGTATGCGATCAGCAAGAACTTCGTCGTATGGTTTGCGCAAAAGTGCGCCTTTGAGCTCGGCGACAAGCGCATCCGCGTCGTCTCCCTCTCCCCCGGCCTGATCGACACCGACATGGGCAAGCTCGAAGCCAAGGAGGGCGGCGCCCTGATCCCGCTCGCTGCGGAGCGCCGCATGGGCAAGCCCGAGGAGCTCGGCTACGCGATTGCGACCGTTGCCGATGAACGCAACGGCTACCTCGCGGGCGTCGACGTCCTTGTGGACGGCGGCAGCACGAACGGCAAGCTGTTCCGGAAAGCGAAATAAGACGGCATAACAACGCCCGGCACGAAGCCGGGCGCTTGCTTTTCGTCTCTTTTGAACCCGTTTTCGGATCCAAAGGTGCGATTCCCGTTTTATGTCCTGTTCCTTTTGGGACAAAATATGCTATGCTGATGGCACATCGGAGGAATGAACCATGCTGGATCAAACAAAGATCGGCGCGTTTATCGCCGAGCGCCGCCGTGCGGCAGGGCTTTCGCAGGCGCAGCTTGCCGAAAAGCTCGGCGTTTCGAACCGCACCGTTTCACGCTGGGAAAACGGGCAGAACATGCCCGACTATGCCGTGCTCCCGCCGCTGTTGGAAATACTCGGCGTCAGCGCGAACGAGCTCCTGGCCGGCGAACGCATTGCAGAAAAGCCCGCCGCGCCGCAGTATGACGCCAACATTTTAGCAATGGCGGAGGCCTATCAGCGTATGAAAAAAAGACATCGGATACTTCTCATCATCGGCGCGGTCGTGATCGCGCAGCTTTTGCAGGGGCTACTGCTCTTCGGGCTGCTGTACTATGCGTTTGTCACGGCGAAGGTCGAAGTTATGACCGATCCCGCCGCTTACGCCGACGTAATCGGACCGAATGCAAAGGACATTTACCGCAGCAAGTGGGGCATGGATGAATCCATTTTCCCTTCGGCTCCCGATCCCGCGCAGATCGAGGCGTTCCAAATGACCTACTACGACCCGTGGGACGCGCAGTTTATCGCCTACCTAGTCATGGACTACGACCCCGCCGCCTATGCCGCCGAATGCGAACGCCTTGCCGCGCTGCCGATGACCGAATATAAGGGCTATTACGGCGTATCGGGCTTCACGCGCTATACGCTGCTGGCGATGTTCGCCGACAGCTACAACGGCTTCGTCTATGCCCTGACCGACGGCGAAGGCCGCATCATCTATGTCGAGCTGATCTTCTGCAACTATTGCTTCGACCTCGATTACAAGCAGTATATCCCGCCCGCCTACCTGCCCGACGGCTTCGACGCGACGCCGAACAACCCTTACAGCGAAGCGCAGCGTGCCGCCCATTAACGCCAAACGCCCGACACATTTCCGTGTCGGGCGTTTCTCTGTCCTGGAGGTTTTTAAGCGTTTATCATCACAATGACCGGTCTGCCGTCGGTCGAGACCATGCCGTATTCGACCGTGACCGGCGTATCGTCGAGCAGGTTTTTATACGTGCCGTCCGTAAGCGGTGTTTCGACAACGGTTTTCTGCCCGCGCAGGGAGAATACGCCGACCGCCTGCTTCGGTCCGCTTGTCCACGCCGCCACGACGGTATCGCGCGGACAGGCCTTGATCGCATAGCGACCCGTGTCAAACAACGGATCCTTTTTCATGGCGATCAGGCGGCGCAGCAGCTCGCCGTGGATCGGTGCGCCGTAGCGGATCACCGGATCGGCGTCGAACAGCGTCGGGCGGTGCGTGACGCCCCATTCGGTGCCGCTGTACAGCATCGGCATGCCTTTTTGGAAGAACGTCCACGCGAGGTGATTTTCCCGCATCATGCGGTCCGGCAGCAGAAACGCCGTGCGGACGCGGTCGTGGTTCTCGGTGAACCGCAGCTTCACGTAGTTTTCGGGATAGATGCACTCCTGCTTTTCGAGCGCCGCGATATACGTTTCGAGCGATACCTCGCCGCGCACGTAGGCGATATAGGTATCATACACGTCGTAGTCATAGCAGATATCGAACGCGCGGTACAGCTCGCCATCCGACAGAGACGGGATGCCGTGCTCGCGGTTATAGCGGACAAACCCGCCCTCGACCGACTCGGCCAGCCAGATGCACCCCGGCCGTACCTTCTCCACGGCTTCCCTTGCCGCAAGCCAGAAATCGAGCGGCACAAGCGGCGCCACGTCGCAGCGGAAGCCGTCCACATACTTCGCCCACAGGCACAGCGTTTCGATCTGATAATCCCACAAATCGCGGTTGCCGTAGTCGAGGTCGATGATATCCGTCCAGTCCCCGATGCGGTTGCCGAAC
>JAFUDD010000449.1 GCA_017459315.1 Clostridia bacterium
AATCGTGCTATCCCATTTATACCGAAGCAAGGACGCTTCGGGCGTATATCACGGCGGGCCGATGGCTGCGATCCAAAATGGCTTGGGATCGGCGTGGCGGCCGCTTGCAGTTGCTTTCTGTATTTTCGGGATCGGCGCCTCCTTTGGCATCGGAAATATGGTGCAGGTTCACACCGCAGCTTCCGCGGTTCAAAGCTTGTTGTCTCAAATAAGCGTATGCCGTACACATACCATGCAGGCAGCGGCAATCGGGATCGGGCTTGTAATGGCAGTCAGCACATTTTTGCTGCTAAACGGAAACGGCAAGGCTGTCGGACGTGCAACCGAGCATCTTGTGCCGATGATGAGCGCGGGATATATGCTGCTGAGCCTGTATGTGATTGCTACATACATAGCGTATATACCGCAGGTATTTGCGGATATTTGGCGTGACGCATTTTCATCGAAGGCAATCGGCGGCGGGTGCGCAGGGATTTCGATTCAAAGTGCGATGCGACAGGGCATATCCAGAGGCATCTTTTCCAACGAGGCCGGGCTTGGATCGGCAGCGATTGC
This sequence comes from Clostridia bacterium, assembly GCA_017459315.1. The sequence goes on from JAFUDD010000449.1 coordinate 556, forward strand.
GCATGCGTCGTCCGAGCGGGAGAGCGCAGCGGAGGAAGGACTGTTCGGGGTGATCGAGGTTGCTTTTGTTACGCTGCTGATCGGCACCGTTACGGCATTGATACTGCTGCTGCCGGAAAAAGCCGGCGTGTATACGATTCCATACGGCACGCAGATGGGGGCGACGCTCACGCTGCGAGCGATGGAAACATGCCTTTCGCCGACCTTCGTTTCCGCCGCTGTGGCATGTATTTTGCTGTGCTTTGCCCTTTCTACCGTATTCACATGGGGCTTCTACGGCGAAACATGCGCGGCATTTTTAGGCGGCAGGCGGGCGGCAGCCGTGTACCGGATGGCATTTTGCAGCGCCATGATTCCGGCTTCGCTTTTGAACGCAGAACCGGTATGGCTGCTCGCCGACGCCTTCAATGCGCTGATGGCGATTCCGAATCTGCTTGCCGTTCTTCTTATGACGAACGTTGTTGTCGAGGAAACAAGGCGATACAGGGAAAAGGGAAGAATTTGCGGTTGAAACATGCACGGAAGCATGGTATAATCATGCCATTGCAAAACGGAGTGTTACACATGGAAACGATCACAAAACTCGGCGTGTTCGACAGCGGCCTCGGCGGGCTGACGGTTTTGAACGAGATTTGCAAATACAATACCGGTTTGGAAATCACGTATTTCGGCGATACGGCGCGCGTGCCTTACGGCTCAAGAACGCCTGAAACAATTGCGCGGTATGCGGAACAGGATGTACGGTTTCTGCTGTCTTGCGGCGTGGAAGCCATCGTGATCGCATGCGGCACGGTCAGCGCAACATGCCTGCACCGGCTTCGTCAGCGTTACCGCATCCCGATTCTCGGCGTGATCGAGCCGGCAGCGAAGCAGGCGGCAAGCCTGTCCCAAACGGGTCATATCGGCGTGATCGGCACCAATGCCACGATCAAAAGCGACGCTTACACAAAAGAAATCCGCGCCGTCAGACCGGACAGCCGCGTTACCGGCGTCGCCTGCCCGCTGTTCGTACCGTTGATCGAGAACGGCTTTGCCCCGGATGATCCCATCGTCAAGCTGACCGTGGAGCGGTATCTTGCACCGCTTGCGGACAGCGATATGGACACGTTGATTCTCGGCTGTACGCATTATCCGTTTTTATCGGAAACGATTCATAAGGTTCTGCCGTCGGTTCAATTAATTAATATCGGCACCGTGCTCGCCAAATCCCTTCGAAGCGCATTTCCTTTGACAGCGGACGCTTCTCCTGATTCCGTATCCTATTTTGTCAGCGATACGGATACAGAGTTTCAGCGGATTGCCAATGCATCGCTCGATGCGATTCATGCCGATACGGTTACAAAAATCAATATCGAACAATTCTGAATTTCATAACGGCATAGACAGAAAACAGCTCCCATATACTGTACCACAGTGTATGGGAGCTTTCCCGTATCGAAAGAAATGGGGGAACGGTTTTGTACTATTGCAAAGAGAAAATCTATGCCGAAGCAAATTATATTTTGGAGCACCGAGCGACTGTGCGAGAAACCGCGCAGGCGATGGGCGTCG
>JAFUDD010000450.1 GCA_017459315.1 Clostridia bacterium
AGAAAAAGGATTTTCGGGCAGAATGCAGAATAAATAAAAGTACGATTTTGCGCCGATCATAGCGATAGGAGGGTTTTCATGCAGGACGGTTCTTTGCGGGTGCAGCGGGAAGAATGGGAAAAGCAGATGCTGTCGCCGTATGCGATGCTGGTTGTCAACACGCGCGGGCGCGAAGTGCCGATGGAAAAGTGCGTTCTGCGCACGGATTTCATCCGCGACCGCGACCGGATCCTGCATTGCAAATCGTTCCGCCGCATGAAGCATAAAACGCAGGTCTTTCTGTCTCCGACCGGCGATCATTACCGTACACGGCTGACGCACACCTTGGAGGTCGCGCAGATCGCGCGGACGATCTCCCGTGCGCTTCGGCTCAACGAGGACTTGACCGAGGCCATCGCCATGGGGCACGACCTTGGGCATACGCCGTTCGGTCATGCGGGCGAGGACGTGCTGAATCAGCTTGTGCCGGGCGGCTTCGAGCATAACGTGCAAAGCCTCCGCATCGTTGAAAAATTGGAGTACGAGGGAAAGGGCCTGAACCTTACGTGGGAGGTGCGCGACGGGATCGTGAACCACAAGCGCAGCGGCAACCCGGCGACGGTTGAGGGCAAGGTCGTCTCCTATGCCGACCGTATCGCGTATCTGAACCACGATATCGACGACGCGATCCGCGCGGGCGTGCTGACCGAGGAAATGATTCCCGCGTCGAGCAAGGCGCTGTTCGGCGAGACCCATTCCAAGCGGATCAATAACCTGATCATCAATATCGTAGAAAACAGCATGGACAGCCCGATCATTCGCTTTTCGGATGAATACGCGGCGGAATTCAACGTCCTGCGGGATTTCATGTTCGAAAACGTGTACCTGAATCCCGTTGCCAAGCACGAGGAGGTCAAGGCCAAGGCGCTTGTCGAACGGCTGTTTGAATACTACCTTATGAACCCCGATCAAATGCCGGCGGACTATCGCCGTTTGATCGAGGAGGACGGGGCGGAACGCGCGGTCGCGGACTTCCTGTCGGGCATGACCGATAATTACGCGATCCGCGATTATGAAAGAATCTTTGTCCCGTCCGGATGGGAAGGCATATAGCGGCACGGCTGCAGCGAAATCCGATGATACGGGCTAACGAGAAGGAACAGAATGGCATTTCCACAGCAATGGCTCGATGAGCTGTTTTCCAAAAACGACATCGTTTCGGTGGTGTCGTCATACGTGGAGCTGAAGCCCAAAGGGAGAAAGCTGTGGGCCTGCTGTCCGCTGCACGGCGAAAAGACACCGTCGTTTTCGGTCTCGCCGGACAAGCAGCTGTTCTATTGCTTCGGCTGTCATGCGGGCGGTACGGTCGTGCAGTTCATTATGGACATGGAACGGCTGACCTACCCCGAAGCGATCCGCTACCTTGCCGAGCGTGCAAACATGGACATGCCGCATGAGGTCAACGACCGGGAAATGCAGCTGCTCCGTGCGCACAAGAATCGGCTGTATGAGGCGAACAAGGCGGCGGCGCGATTCTACTTTGAATGTTTCGTCGATCCCGAGCTCGGCAAGCCCGGCCGCGAATACGCAACGCGGCGCGGCCTTTCGTCGGAGATCATCAAGCGGTTCGGCATCGGCTATGCGCCGGAGGGATGGGATAACCTCTTAAAGCGGCTGACCAAGCAGGGCTTTACGCAAAAGGAGCTGCTGGACGCCGGGCTGCTCGTGCATAATGAGAACAGCGGGCGTGTATACGATGCCTATCGCGGGCGGCTGATTTACCCGATCATCGGCGTGAACGGACAAGTCCTCGGCTTCGGCGCGCGCGTGCTGAACAACGACAAGCCCAAGTATATCAACACCGGCGATACGCCGATCTACAATAAGCGCAACAACCTCTACGGCCTGTATCTGCATAAGAACGAAAAGCTGTCTGATCTGATCATGACCGAGGGGTATATGGATGTGATCGGGCTGTATAAGGCCGGGGTCACCAACGCGGTCGCGTCGCTCGGCACGGCGCTGACGCAACAGCAGGCAAGGCTGCTGAAACGCTATGTTTCCAACGTCTATATCGCCTACGACGGCGATGCGGCGGGACAGAACGCCACGGTGCGCGGCCTGGATATTCTCAAAAACGAGGGCTTGGAGGTCATGGTGATTTCGTTCCCGGACAACCTCGACCCGGACGAATATGTGCAGCGGTACGGCAAGGAGGGCTTTGACCGGCTCAAGGAAAACGCATATTCGCTGAACGAGTTCAAGGTGCGTTCGCTGGCAAACGGCGTGAACCTGAACGACGAGAACGAGCGTGAGCGTTACGCCATGCAGGCCTGCGCGTTCATCGCCACGCTGCAGCCGATCGAGCAGGAACGGTACTATAAGATCGTTTCAAGCCTGACCGGCTATGCGATGTAGGCCCTCGAAGCGCAGGGACAGCGCAGCGGCGGCATCGTGATCGAAAAACAGCAGCCGATCATCCGAAGCGGCCTCAGGCGACGGCGGGATGATGCGGAAAATGCGCGGTTTGTCACCGAACGGACGCTGCTTTCGGCCTGCGTGCATGAGCGGGACGCGCTGCTTTTAGCGAAGCGCGAGCAGGCGGGGCTGCTGCTTCAAAATGCGGCGCTCAAGAACCTGTTCAACGCGCTGTGCGAAAACCCCGATTTGCAGCTGGCGGCGTATGTCGCGTCGTTGGAGCAGGCCGATGCGGAAACGGTTTCGGCGCTTCTCAAGGACGAAAGCTCGATGCAGAACCCTATGAAGGCGGCGGGGGACTGCATCCAAAGGCTGCGGGACGAAGCGGGGGAGGCCTCGCTCGAAGAGCTGCAAAAGCGGCTCCTTGCGCCGGAGCTGAAGGCGGAGGAACGTACCGCGCAGCTGACGG
>JAFUDD010000451.1 GCA_017459315.1 Clostridia bacterium
AGTTTGTTTTTTGTATCTCCGTGGGTAAAAAATGGCATTCCGCATCCTCCGAAATATAGAAAAAGTATACCATAAAACTATGGTATAGGGCAAGAAATTTTTATAAAAAACTGATAGGTTTTCGCGGAAAAATTACGAATTAACCGAAAATTCGTTAATACCGAACCTGTTTTATTGAATGAAAAAAAGGCATGAAGCCCTTTCTTTCACAGGAAACCGGCACTCAGCACCGCAGCAATCTGCCGAACAGGGTAAACCCGCCGAACGCGACGATATCGACGACGACAATGGTGGAGCCGACCGGCGTTCCGAACACGATGGAGGCCAAAATGCCGAGCGTCGCACAGCAGACCGACAGCACCGCCGAGCAGACCGTGACGGAGCGGAAGCTCTTGAACACGCGCATGGCGGACAGCGCCGGGAAGATGACGAGGGCGGAAATCAGCAGCGAACCGACCAGGTTCATGGCCAGCACGATAATGACCGCGATCACGACCGCGATCAGCAGGTTATAAAGATCGGCGCGGGTACCGACGGCCTTTGCAAAGTTCTCGTCGAACGTGACGGAGAAGATTTTATTGTAAAACAGCACAAAGATCGCAACGACGACGACCGACAGCACAATGCACAGCCAGACTTCGGCTTTGGTTAGCGTGAGGATCGACGTGGAGCCGAACAGCGTGGAGCAAACGTCGCCGGACAGATTGGACGAGCCGGTGGGGAACACGTTCATCAGCAGATAGCCGACGGCGAGCGCCCCGACCGAGATCATGGCGATGGCGGCGTCGCCTTTGATGCGGGCATTCTGCCCCACGCGCAGCAGCAGAACGGCGGCGACCACGGTAATCAGCAGCACCAACGGCATTTCATTGTTCATCCGCAGCACGGCGGCAATCGCCATCGCGCCGAAGGCAACGTGGCTCAGACCGTCCCCGATGAACGAAAACCGCTTCAAAACGAGCGTCACGCCCAAAAGCGACGAGCATAGCGCGATCAGCACGCCGACGATCAAGGCATACTGCACAAACGGGAACGAAAGATATTGCCCGAGCTTTGCCAGCATTTCGGTCATGCGGTTTCGCCCCCTTCCGCAAAGCGGCGATAGAACGCGCTTTGCATGTATTCGTCCCGCCTGCCGAAGAACACGGCGCCGCCGATATGCAGGATATGCGTCGCGTTTTTCACCGCGGCGTCGATATCGTGCGAGATCATGATGATCGTGATGCCCTCCTCGTGCAGCGACCGGATCAGCTTATACATCTCCGCGGTCACGACCGGATCGAGGCCGGACACCGGCTCGTCCAGGATCAGCAGCTTTTGTGTTGCGCAGAGCGCCCGCGCAAGCAGCACGCGCTGCTGCTGTCCGCCGGAAAGATCGCGGTAGCAGCGGTTTTTCAGCTCGTCGAGGTGCATGCGCTCGATGGCGCGCTCCGCCAGCGCCTTTTCGGCACGGTTATAGAACGGCCGCAGACCGCAGCGCGCCTGACAGCCGGAAAGCACGATCTCCCACACCGACGCGGGAAAGTCGCGCTGCACGATCGTCTGCTGCGGCAGATAGCCGAGCTCGTTTTGCTGCAGTCCGTCGCCCCATGTGATGCGCCCCGCAAGCGGCGGCGTCAGGCCGAGGATGGTTTTTAAGAGCGTGCTTTTGCCTGAGCCGTTTTCCCCGACGATGCACAGATACTCCCCGGCGTTGACCGAAAAGGTCAACCCGGAAAGGATCGCGTCGCCCTCATAGCCGAGGGACAGGTTTTCACATACTAATTGCGGCATGGTTTTTTCCTTTCATGCGCGGTCAAGGGGATTTACGAAATGCCGAGCGCCTGCCGGAGCACGGTCAGATTCTGCTCCATCACGCCGAGGTATGTCATACCGTTTTTCACGTCCGCCGTCGTCACGGACTGGAGCGAATCGAGCGTGAGGATCGCTTGGCCTTGGCTTTGCGTCGCCTTGCGGATCGTTTCGGCCATTGTCCCGTTTGCACTTTCCAATTGCAGGATCGCAGGGAGGTGCAGCTCGTCGAGCTTGCTGGCCAAAAACACGACCGTTTCAAAGCTCGCCTCCGTCTCGGCGGAGCAGCCGGAAAACGCGGCGTAATACGACAGACCGTAGTCGTCCGCCAGATAGCGGAACGGGAAACGATCCCCGAACAGCAGCGTTTTGTACGGCGCCTGCTTTACGGCGTCGGCATAGGCCGCATCGAGCGCGTTCAGCTTTTCGATGTACGCCGCAGCGTTGGCGCGATACTGCGCGGCGTGATCGGGATCGGCGGATTCCAGCGACTTTGCGATTCGTTCGCACAGCGCGGCGGCGTTTTGCAGCGACAGCCAGACGTGCTCGTCGTATTCCGGCTCGTCACGGTCGTCGTGCTCATCGTCGTCATGGTCGTGATCGGCCTCCATGCCTTCCACGATTTCCTCCTCCTTGGCGGCGTCGCCCAAGAGGGCAAGCAGGTTCAGCACGATGCGATTCGGGTTTTCGCTTTGCCGCAGAGCGTCGTCCACCCATTCGTCGGACTCGCCGCCCACATAGATAAACACGTCGCAGGAGGCGATGCTCACAATGTCCGCGGCGGTCGGCTGAAAGCTGTGCAGGTCTACGCCGTTTTGCAGCAGCAGGTCAAGCTGCACATGGTCGGCGCTGTCGCCGAGAATTGCCCGCGTCCAGTCATAGAGCGGGAAGATCGTCGTCACGATATGCAGCGGCCGGTCAACGGCCTGCGGACGGCTTGCCGCGCAGCCGGCGGCGCTCAGGAGCAGCAGAATGGAAAGGCAAAGAGCCAAGATCGTTTTTTTCATGGTCACCCCGCCTTTACTGCTTTTGACAGTCGCCGCACGTGCCGTAAAGGATCGTGCTGGCCTTGTCGATGGCGAAGCCTTCGTTTTGTGCGAGGCTCGATTCCAGCAGCGCTGCGTCCGGCAGCGCCATGTGAAAGGTGCGGCCGCACTTGGTACAGCTGAGGTGCAGACTGTTCCGACATTCGTCGGCGTCGGCAAACTGATAGAGGGCTTCATGCGCCCCGGCAGCGGTCACACGGCGCACCTTGCCCTCGGCTTCGAGTGCCGCAAGGTTGCGGTAGACCGCGCTTTGGCTGATGCCCTGCTCGCGCAGCGCCGCCGCAATCGCCTTGGCGGTCATACTCTCGTCGTGGTGACGGCAAAGGTAATCGGTCAGCGCCCGGCGCTGCCGCGTGTCATATTTCGGCATAGAGAGATACTCCTGAATTTGCGAATCGTTCGCAAATCAAGATAGCACGCGGCGGCGCATCTGTCAAGCCCGCATGGGAATCGGCGTGTAAAAATCGGGCATAATATGCGTATGAAAGCGTTTGCGGACGATACTTTACGCGTTTTTTGTTTGCAACGAATGGCAGATGGTGATACCGTATATGTCGGAAAATGAAAAGGAGGTATGGTACGTGCATCGGTTTGATTTGGACGGCGACGGAAATCTCGACGCAATCGAGCTTGCCACCGCCTACACCTACTTTGAAGAACAGCTGACCGAAGCGGGCAGCGGAGACACGTTCATCGACGATCTCGACGACCTGACCTTCGAAGACGATTACATCGACGACGGAGAGGACTGGTGAGCCGGCAGGCTGCAGCAGCGTCCGCAAAGCGTTCGGGCAAGTCGTCACGGCAGGGAGGCAAGATCCATGCACGGCATGGGCAAAATCGGGCAAAGCCCGGTGATTTTTGAATCAATAAACAGAAGGGCAGCTCCCAAGGGAGAAGCCCTTCTTTCATTATATGGTATCTTTCGAGCGCGAAGCCTTACTTCTGCCGATAGTCGATCACCGCATACGTGCTGTGCTTTTGCGCCATATCCGCCATAAACGCATACACTTCGTCGCGGAGCTTTTGCTGCGCTTCCTTATGCGGCAGCGTATCGTCGGGATAGAACGGCTCGGAAACATAAACGGTCGCCTTTGCCCTGCGGATGCGGCCCAGCCCCTTCGGCTCTGAATAGGCGACAAAGTAAGCGAACACGGGCGCATGCAGCTTGATCGGATAGGCGAACGATGTTGCGGGGAACGGGCGCACGCCGGTGTAATACGGCCAAATATGCGCTTCGGGAAAGATTGCAATATCACGTCCGCTGCGGTAGGCGGTTTCGAGCGAGTTCATAAACGGCTTCATGCCGCTCAGCCGGTTCGGGATCGGAAGCCCACCGAGCATCTGTACCACGGTGCGGAGTCCCTTGATGGAAACGGCGTCCGGCCCGGCAAGCACCTCGGCACGCCGCGGGAACGACAGCAGCGCAGGCGTATACGCGTCGAAGTACGCAGTATGGTTGCCGTAGAGAAAGCACGCGCCCTTGACAGCTTTTCGCGCCTTGCGGTTTTGGAATGTTACGCCGCCGACAACGCGGTGCAGCAGCCACACCAGGGGAAACGCCACGGCATAATACAGAACGTGCGATATGCCGCGCCATACCGGACCGTGCGCGTAGGGGTACGTTTCGTCCACAACGCACGTTTCGATATGCGTTCCGGCAAAGTCGTCGTGTACCGGGTCTTCATAGTAGATAATCTTTTTATTCCGCATAGGCGACCTCCTTCAGCATATCCTCCATGCGATCCATGCAATAAGACTGATCGTAGGCATGGCTGCTTTCGAGGTATTGTTGCTCGTATGCTGCTTTGCGGTTGGGATGCTCGATCCAGTCGTCGATCACACGCGCCAGATCCTTGGGCTTGCCTGCGTGAAAGACGCAGCTTTCATCGATGGCAAAGAGGTGCGTCGCGGACAGCTTGGCATCGGATACGATTGTCATCTTGCCGCAGGCGATTGCCTCCAGACACGCAATGCCCTCTAGCTCCATTTCGGCGGTATGCACATACAGATCGCACATATTCAGCACGTCCACGATCTCATCCCGTGAATAGAACCGGAAGATCGGCGGGTTTTTCAGCCGACGGCCGAGCATTCGGAAATAGGGCTCGCGGATACCCTGCCCGGCAAGGATCAGCTGAATCTCGTCCGCGTGGCGCGAATACCGCACGGCCTTCAAAAGGATTTCCTGCGCCTTCTCTCGTGAATAGCGCCCCGTGGTCATAATCACAACCTTATCGCGCAGCGCCACGGGCTTTTCAACCGTGCGCCGCCGCACATGCGGGTTCACTCCGTTGGAAATCACATAGCCCGGCGTATCCTTGCGGATGCGGCTTTCGAAGATCTCCCGGATGAACGTCGACGGATAGTGGATCGCATTGACATGCCGGTAGAAATGCCGCCATAAAAACCAGTAGATATGGCGGCTCAAAAGACCGGACTTGTTCATGCCGACATAGGCGGTGATGTTCTCGGCCTGACAATGAAAGCCCGCCGTCACCGGAATGCCCATGCCTTTGGCACAGCGCATCGCCTTGCTGCCGAGACTGAACGGGAGCATGCAATGTACGATGTCCGCGCCGTCCACAGCTTCGGCAATCTTTTGCTTGTCCGGCTTGGCCAGCGTCACGCCGACACGCCGGACATAGCCGTTAAACGGCCCAAGATTCAGCGTCGGCACGATGTAAAAGCCGTCCTCGCCTTCCCGTGATGCGTCCGCACAGAGCACGCGCACCTCGTGCCCCTTCGCTTTCAGACTCCGGATCAGATTCATGGCGGCTACAGTCGTGCCGTTGTTTTCCTCTCCCAGTACGTCGCAAACGACGGTAACGATCATGACGCCCCTCCCGCGATGTCCGCTTTACACGGACATTGCTGCATGCTTTTTTGATATAGGCGATATTATACGGACATATATCGTCGAATGCAAGCGAAATTCCGTCCTGTTCGACATATTTAACATAATTTTTCCATATATGTGGAAAAATTATGATGGAAACGGTTTTCGCGCCGTATGCTCCGTATAGTATGATTCTGGAAAAAAGTCTTGACTCTGCCGTTACGTCAGGGTATATACTGCTCTTGGAGGTGAGAAGGATGCGCATATCCGAACTGGCCGAGGCCGCAGGCGTCAGCGTGCGCACGCTGCGCTGGTATGACAAAATCGGACTGCTGCTGCCGGAGCAGGTCGATCCCCAAAGCGGCTATCGCTATTACGGCTCGGCGTCGCTTGAACGGCTGCGGGATATCCTGTTTTACCGGGAACTGGATTTTCCGCTGGAGGAGATCCGACGCATTCTCGACGCTCCCGATTACGACAGAGGCATGGCGCTTGCGCGGCAGAAGCAGCTGCTGACCCTGAAAAAACAGCGCATAGACCGCTTGCTTAAGGCGCTTGACGCCGCCGAGAAAGGAGAACCCGTTATGACACCGATTGACAATACCGATTATATCCCCGCGCGCGACGCGTTTGCCGCCGAAGCCAAGGCACGCTGGGGACAGACCGACGCCTACCGCGCGTTTGTCGAACAGACAAAAGCGTATACCGCGCGCGAATGGTCGGATGCCCAAGCTGAACAGAACGCCCTGATGGACGCGTTCGGCGCGGCGGCTAAGGCAAACGCCGCAGTCGACGATCCGCATGTGCAAACGCTTGTCGCCGCATGGCAGGCGTGCATCACCAAGCATTTTTATCCCTGCACGGATGCGATTTTGCGCAGCCTTGGGCAGATGTACCTTGCCGACGAACGCTTCACCGCCAATCTCGATGCGCACGGCGCCGGCACGGCGAAGCTGATGAGCGAGGCCATTGCGCGGTTTGTGAATGCAAAGCAGCGTTAACGACAGATCAAAGGAAAAGAGTCTGCGGCTTGCCTGCAGGCTCTTTTTGTGGTATACTGTCCGTAAAGTCCCAAGGAGGTTTCCTGTATGCTGTCCGTTCCGATCAAAAAGCTCCGTCCCGATGCGGTGATTCCCACGCGCGGCTCGTCCGCGGCGGCGGGGTATGACCTGTATGCGTGCCTCGATGCGCCGGTTGTGATTGCGCCCGGCGCGACTGTCAAGATCGGCACCGGCATCACCGCCGCGTTGCCGGACGGGTACTTTGCCGCATGCTTTGCCCGGAG
>JAFUDD010000452.1 GCA_017459315.1 Clostridia bacterium
CATCAGGAAGGGCTTTGATTCCGTCCGGCGTCTTACGGCGCGGGAACTAACAACAATACACGGAGATTTTGTATGAGAAAAGATCTTCTTCCGCAGAGCGGACATTCCTATAAGGCCTGCCTGCACACGCACACCACGCTGTCCGACGGTACCAACACGCCGGAGCAGATCAAGGCGCTGTATAGGGAGCGGGGCTATGCGGTCGTCGCCTATACCGATCATGATGTACTGATCGACCACTCCGATCTGTGTGAGGACGGCTTTCTGGCGCTCAACGGCTATGAGTTGGAGGTCTCGGAGGAATCGCACGCGCGCCCCTTCGGATCGAGCCTGACCTGCCACATGTGCTTTATCGCGAAATCACAGACGAACCTCAAGCAGGTTTGCTACCATAAAGACAAGTATATTTGGGGCAATGCCCTGCAGCAAAAGCCCCGGCTGCAATTCGACCGGGACGATTATCTTCGCGTGTATTCGCATGAAGGGATCAACGACATGTTCCGTTTGGGTCGGGAAAACGGCTTTTATGTGATCTACAACCACCCGGCTTGGTCCATGGAATCCTATCCGCAATACAGCGGCTATACGGGCATGGACGCGATGGAGATTTTCAACACCGGCTGCTGGGAGGATGGCTTCGAGGAATACAACGGCCGCGTCTATGACGATCTGCTGCGGCAGGGCAAGCGCATTGCCTGTGTCGCGGCTGACGACACGCACCGTGCGCCGTTCGACGCGTTCGGCGGCTGGATCGTCCTGCGGGCGGCGGCATTGACCTACCCCTGCATCATCGACGCTTTGGAGCGCAGCAGCTTCTATGCCTCCACCGGCCCCGACATTTTGGCGCTTTGGATCGAGGATGATACGGTACACGTCAAGACCTCGCCGGTTCATACGATCCGGATGTACACCGGCGCGCGGCACGGCGGCGTCGTCAGTACCGGGCGCGATTGGAACCGCACCGTGGAAGAAGCAGCCTTTCGCCTGCGCCCGAACGACGGCTATTTCCGCATTGACGCCATCGACGAGCACGGGCAGCACGCCTTTTCCAACGCCTATTGGCTCGATACGCTGTAAAGCGTCGGTCGGCGCTGTTTATAAGCAGCATAAAGCCGCGGCCCGCTCACCAAGGAGCGCCGCGGCTTTTGTTATGTCTGTATTCTTTTTTCGGCTCGTCGCTTCAGTCCAGCAGCGCCTTGTCGATGATCTGGAAGTTCGCCCGATGGATGTACAGCGCCTTGCCGTCGATCATCAGCTTGGTGAATTTGGGCAGATCCTCCTGCACCTCCCAATAGACCTTGTTGCCGGAGAACGCATAGATCGGCGCACCCATCTGCGATTTGATCACGACTACCATCGGCTTGCCGAACGCGTTCTTCACGCTGTTCACCTTGCCGCTGATCAGCACGGAGTCCCAAATCCCGTTCGCCGAACTGTCGATCTCGTCGAGATAGAACTCATATTCCGGCGCAAGCCGCGTATCGTAGAAGATGCAGGTATCGCCGCACGAGATCAACTGCTTTCCGTCGATCGTGATTGTGATGACCGAACTCAACGTCTTGG
>JAFUDD010000453.1 GCA_017459315.1 Clostridia bacterium
GACGACGTTCGCCATCGTCGAGATCATAACGCCTTGGTCAATGCAGGAGAACGGATCACGCGTAAAATACAGATTCGGCATCGGATCGACACAGAACGGATAGTTCTCGTCGATATAGTCGATCAGATGGATCTTATCCGATTTCGGCAGGTCACTTTTTCTTACACCGCAGGCCATTGTGGTAATCAGCTGCTCCAGTGGCAGGGAGGCAAGGTAGGCAGATACCGCACGCTCCGTATGCTCAGCTTGCATATTCGCTTCGTGCAGATATTCCCATACCAATTCTTCACGCGCATTGCCCGCCTCGAGAGCTTCCTTCAGAAGCTGATTCAGATACAGGACTTCGACACCGCAGCTTTTCAGTGTTTCCGCAAATGCGTCATGCTCCTGCTGCGCGGTGACAAGGTAAGGGATATCGTCGAAAAGCTGCCGCGCAAGATAATCCGGCATTAAATTTTCAAGCTCTTTTCCAGGCCGATGCAGCAGAACCTTTTTCAGCTTGCCGACTTCGGACCGAACACAAATCGGAGACTGCATGTTTTTCCTCCTTATAAGATACGTCGCCCTTCCAATGCTTTTGCAAGCGTTACTTCATCGGTATATTCCAGATTGCCGCCGATCGGCACGCCATGCGCAATGCGTGTGACCGTAATGCCTTTCGCCTTCAGCAGCTTCGCAATATAAACCGCCGTTGCTTCACCCTCGACATCCGTGTTCGTCGCAATAATGACTTCCTGTACCGCTTCATTGCAGCGCTCCATCAATTCATTGATGCGAAGCTGTCCCGGGCCGATACCGTTCATCGGAGACAACGACCCGTTCAAAACATGGTACCGTCCGTTAAACTCCCGCGTCTTTTCCATAGCCATCACGTCCTTCGGATCGGACACAACGCAAAGCACGGCATCCGTCCGGTTCGGATCGGCGCAAAGTTCGCATTTTTCCAAATCGGTATAGTTGCCGCAAAGAGGACAGGGATGAACATTTTTACGCGCTTCAGTGATCGCATCCGCAAGCTCCAAAGCCTGCTCCTCGGGAACACTTAACAAAAAATAGGCAAACCGCTGCGCGGTTTTCCGCCCGACGCCGGGCATCCGCGCCAGCTGCGTCGTCAATTTTTCGATGGAAGCAATTGCCATATCAGAAGCCTAAATTCATACCGCCGGTCAGCTTGCCCATTTCGCGCTCGACCGTTTCGCTCGCTTCCTTGATAGCGGCATTGACGCCCGCCACAATCAGATCCTGCAGCATTTCAATATCGTCCGGATCGACGACTGCCGGATCCAAAGTGATAGACTTTAATTCCTTTGTACCGTAAACCGTCACAGATACCATACCGCCGCCGGCCTGCGCGGTAAATTCCGCCGCATTCAGCTCCGCCTGTTTCTTTTGCATATCCTGCTGCATCTTCTGTGCCTGCCGCATCAGCTGCTGCATATTGCCGCCGCCCATCGGGAATCCGCCTCTTGCCATATTGCTTTCTCCTTTATTGCTTATTATTCTTCTATTTTTAAGATATTGCCGAACAGCTCTTTTAATTTCTGTTCGGATTCATTCAGTCTTTCCGCCCGAAACAGAACCGTCGCCTCCGGATATATTTCGTGCAGACAGGATGCAATCACGTTCATATTGATCGACGCATTGCACATGTTCATTTTCGTTTCCGCGTTGGTCGGAAACTCTACGATCAGCGTATTATCCTGCCAGGCCACGCCGCTGCCCTCCCGCGCAAGATAATACACCATGGGGTTTTTGACCTTGATCTTGTTCAATACCTGCTGCCAGATCGTATCCGCTTCGCCGGTTGTCTTGATCGGCGCGGATTTGATCGGTTCAGGCGTATTTTCAGCTTTTACATGATCGGATTCCGCCTTTTTCTCCGTCTGCGGAAGCTTTTCTTTTACTATCGAAGAAAATGTTTCACGGGAAACATTTTGTGTCGGTGCTTCTTCCTCCCACGGCGGAACATCTTCCGGCGGCGGCTCCGGGATATAATCATCTTCGCTCACAGAGGAAGAATTTGACGAAGCCGATGAAAAATGGATCGGTTCCGCAGCGCTTTGCGAAGGTGGTTCGGTATTGATAGATACGTTGGATACCTTTACGCCGTTTTGTTCCAGCTGCGCAATTCTGGCTTCGAGCGCCTCCACGGAATGTTCATCCACAGGGCGGCATGCCCGCACAAGCGTGGATTCGAGCAGAATCCGCGGCGCAGGAAAATACCGCAGGTTAGATTGTGCGGAGAGCAGCTTTTCCATCGCATACAAAATCTGTGTTTCGCTCGCGCCCTTGGCCTGCTTGAGCAGCTGTGCCATCTGATCGTCGGTCACATCTAACAGATCGGTACAGTCGCCGCATGTTTTGGCAAGCAAAAGACTTCTCAGATGCGCGTTCAGATCATTGGTAAAAACGGATAAATCGCGCCCGTTGCGAACGATCTCGTTCACTATCTCCATACACTTTGCCGCATCGCCTGCAAAAATGGCGCCGGATAACGCAAACAGCGTTTCCTGTCCGACGCTGCCGAGCGTATCGAGTACATCCTGTTTTGTGACGTTACTGCCGCAGAAGGAGAGACATTGATCGGCAAGCGACAGCGCATCACGCATACCGCCGTCCGCCGCGCGCGCGATCAATCGCAGTCCGTCCGGTTCCATCGTGGCGCCTACGCTTTTGAGTACCGTTTGCAGCCGTGCAATGATATGTGCAATCGTCAAGCGATGAAAGTCGAACCGCTGACAGCGGGAAATGATCGTCGCCGGGAGCTTTTGCGGCTCGGTCGTCGCCAGAATGAACAAGACATGCGCAGGCGGTTCCTCAAGCGTTTTCAGCAGCGCATTGAACGCCGCAGTCGAAAGCATGTGAACCTCGTCGATGATAAAAACACGATAGCGAAGCTGTAGCGGCGCAAACTGCGCCTGATCAATCAGCTCGCGGACGTTATCGACGCCGTTGTTGGATGCCGCGTCGATTTCAATGATATCGGCAGTGCCTTCCTTGGCGATCCGGCAGGCTTCACATTCGCCGCACGGTTCGCCGTCATGTGGGGAAAGGCAGTTGACCGCGCGCGCCAATATCTTTGCCGAGCTGGTTTTGCCGGTGCCGCGCGAACCGCAGAACAGATAAGCATGAGAAAAATTCTGTTCCCGTACCTGATTTTTCAAAATTGTCGTGACATGATCCTGCCCGATCACCTCTGAAAAATCGCGGGGACGATATTCCCGATACAATGCCCTTTTGCTCATGGCGCGCTTCCTTTACCCGATAGATAGATTCAGTATAGCATAGTTTTTGCTTCTTCACAACTTTATTTTTTTATAAAGACAATGTCGCTTTCTTCTATTTGCCTGTACCGTCCTTTTGATGGATTCACACAGGCTTTTCCTTATCCCATATATGCACCCTGAACGCCGGAAAATGCTTTTTTGGGTCTATATAGACCAAGAGGCACGGAAATTTTTCCTTTCTTTTTTCCCGCATTTCTGTTAAAATCATTCTGTCACAATATGCATTATGGAGTATTACATATATGGAAGAATACAAGCAGCTTTGGACGGAATCCATGGAACACATCCGATCGTCCATTCCCGATCTAAGCTACCGGCGATGGATCGAGCCTTTAAAGCCTGTCGTCATTGAGCATTCGATTTTCGTGATCGAAGCGCCAGATGAAATCACCAAATCCACCGTTTCCAAATTTTATCTCGATACGGTTCGACAGGCCGTGCAGACTGCCGACCCGTCCTTGATCGATGTCATGCTGATCCTTCCCGCGCAGCGCGAAGGCTTTTTGAACATGGCGCAGGAGCCGAAGGAGCGTCCGGCTCTGATGCTGAATCCGAAATATACGTTTGATACGTTCGTCGTCGGCAAATCCAACAACTTTGCCCACGCGGCGGCAGCGGCCGTTGCCGAGGAACCGGGCAAATCCTATAATCCGCTGTTTATCTACGGCGGCGTGGGACTCGGCAAAACGCATCTGATGCACGCCATCGGCCATGAAATGCTGCGCCGCGATGCGTCCGCCCGCATTGTGTATGTGACGAGCGAGATGTTTACGAACGATCTGATCGAAGCCCTTCGCCTCGGCAAAAACGTCGAATTCCGGCAGAAATATCGCAACGTAGATCTGTTGATGATCGACGACGTGCAGTTTATTGCCAATAAGCAGTCCGTGCAGGAGGAGTTTTTCAACACCTTCAACGCGCTGCACAATCTCGGCAAGCAAATCGTCATCAGCTCCGACCGTCCTCCAAAGGAGATCAAGCCGCTGGAGGAGCGTCTTTCCTCGCGCTTTGAATGGGGTCTTGTGGCGGACATTCAGCCTCCGGATCGGGAAACGCGTATTGCTATTTTGAAAAACCGCGCGCAGCTCGAGCACGTCGATATCAACGATGAAATCATTTTGTTTATCGCGGAGCATATCCAAAACAATATCCGTCAGCTTGAGGGCAGCTTGACGCGCGTAATCGCATTTTCAAGGCTCAAAAACGTGCCGATCACGCTGTCGCTTGCGCAGGAGGCGCTCCATGATCTGCTGCCGGATGAAAAAAAGGTCGCAATCACGCCGGATCGCATTAAAGAAGCGGTTGCATCGTATTATTCGGTGACGGTCGATCTTTTGATGTCACAGCGGCGGGATAAGGAGGTCGTGCTTCCGCGCCAGGTCGCTATGTACCTGTGTCAGCAAAAGCTGAGTCTGCCGTATAAAAAGATCGCGCAGCTGTTCGACCGCGGGGATCATACGACGGCGATTTCCGCCTGCAAAAAGGTCGCTTCCATGGCGGCGGAGGATTCGTCCTTTGCGGATCAGCTCAAAAATATTGAAAGCCGCCTGATGAATGAATAATAAATAAGAAGATTCACTTATCCACCGGATGTGGATTTGAAAAGTGGATGCATTTGGGATCTTGTGGCTTGTGCGGACAAGGTGGAAAACCCTCCCGGCTTTCCCACAGGGTTATCCCCCGGTTTATCACCGCAAAAAGGACGATAAAGTCGGGTCAAAAACGGGTTTTCAACGGTTTCCACACCACCTACTACTATTACTACTGAAATAATCTATCTATATATGGTTGTACACAGCGGAAAGGATGGCAAATATGAAGTTTTCTGTGGATGCAAACGAACTGCAAAACGGTATTTTTTCGGTCATTAAGGCGCTGCCGCTCCGTTCGGCCATGCCGGTGCTCGACGGTATCCTGATGGAAGCGACCAAGAAGGGTCTGCATCTGGCCTGTTCCGATCTGATGTTCCAAAAGGAATGTCTGCTCGACGCTTCTATTGAAGAGGAAGGCGCCTGCGTCGTAAAAGGCAAGTTCTTTGCCGAGGTTTTGCGCAAGCTGCCGGAGGGTCGCGTGGAATTTACCTTGGAGGGACAGGTGCTGCATATCAAGTGCGGTCGCGTGCGGCAACGGATGCAGTGCATCGAGTATGATGAATTCCCGCTGATGAAGGTCAAGGGCGATATCTACGATCTGAAAATCCCGAAGGATACGTTCAAGAACATGGTCGAGCACACGGTGTTTGCCGTTTCACAGGACGATTCCCGCCCGGTGCTGACCGGTACGCTGCTGGAGGTCACCGAGGATACGCTGTCGCTTGTTGCAACCGACTCGTTCCAGTTTGCCATGACGAAATTCCGCTCCGAAACGGCGATGCAGCCGCGCAGCACGATCGTGCAGGGCAAGGTGCTTTCCGAAATCGGCAAAATGGCCGAGGAAGCGGAAGAAACGGTGACGCTTTCGCTGACAAACACGCATATTACGGTATCGGTCGGCGTCACGCGGCTGACCGCACGCCTGCTCGACGGCAACTATATCGATTATAAGCGTATTCTGCCGAAGGACTGCAAGACGCGTGTGCTCGTCAACGTTTCGATTCTGGCCGAAATGATTGACCGTGCGCAATTGATCTCGCGCGAGGGCAACAACAGCATCCAGTTCAAGTTTGAGGACAATACGATGCAGCTGAAGGCGGAAAGCTATCTCGGCAGAGTGGAGGACGAAGCCGAGGTACAGATCGTCGGCGATCCGATTGAAATTGCTTTCAATCCGAAGTATTTCATCAATGTTTTGCGCAACATCACCGATGAAACCGTGTATCTGGAATTCAACAGCGCGATCAGCCCGTGCGTGCTGCGTCCCGTGCAGGGTGATGCGTACCTGTATCTGATCGTGCCGATGCGCGTGTATTGAAAAATACGATATAAGGAAGGGAGAAACGGAATGAAAGGAAGAAGTTTTTTAACGCTGTTGGATTATACGCCGGACGAGATTCGAAAGCTGCTGGATCTGGCCGCCAAGGTCAAGGCGGAGAAGAAAAACGGCATTTTTCCCGAACGGTTGAAACATAAAAATATTGTGCTGCTGTTTGAAAAAACGAGCACGCGTACTCGCTGCGCATTTGAAACCGCAGGGTATGACGAGGGCGCGCGCGTTACGTTTTTGTCCAACTCGCAGATGGGCAAGAAGGAATCTCTGGAGGATACCGCAAAGGTGCTTGGCCGGTTCTATGACGGCATCGAATTTCGCGGCTTCAAGCAGGAAACCGTCGAGCTTTTGGCCAAATACAGCGGCGTACCGGTGTGGAACGGTTTGACCGATCTGTATCATCCGACGCAGGTGCTTGCCGATCTTTTGACAATAAAAGAGCATGTCAAAAAGCCGTTGAACGAGGTGAAATTCGTTTTCGTCGGCGACGCGCGAAACAATATGGGCAATTCTCTGATGATCGGCTGCGCCAAGATGGGCATGCACTTTACCGCGCTTGCGCCCAAAAGTCTGTTCCCGTCAGAGGAGCTGGTGGAGAAAATGCGCGAGCTTTGCAAAACCACCGGCGGCACGATCACATTGTCCGATCAGCTTGACGCTGTCGATGGAGCGGATGTGATCTATACGGATGTTTGGGTGTCGATGGGCGAGGAGGATCAGTATCCCGCAAGGATCGCGCTCCTGTCGCCGTATAAGGTAGATGCCGCGCTGATGGCGCGCACGCACAACCCGGACGTGAAGTTTATGCATTGTCTGCCGTCGTTCCACGATCTGGAAACGACCGTCGGCAAGTCGGTCTACGAAACCTACGGCCTCAAGGAAATGGAGGTTTCCGACGAGGTCTTCCGCAGCGACGCATCCATCGTCTTCGACGAGGCCGAAAATCGCATGCACACGATCAAGGCCGTCATGCTTGCAACGATGACGGATATTTTGGATTAAACAGTCTTTTACGGCAGCAGCTTCAATCCCAATACGATCATGACTGCGCCGAGTACACAACAGAATACCCAAAACGGCACACAGCAAAACAACAGCAGCAGCCCGACGGCGACAAGCCCGATGGCGGCTGCTTTTTGTATGGGAAAGGAAGGACGGCAGGAACGCATACAAAATCTCCTTTTTTCTCTATCGTATGCCCTTTATGCAAAAATTGTGATATGAAAGGCGCCGCACCCAAATGTAAGAGAAGATCATACTATACAGCATCACAAACAAACGGAGGAAATCATGGAATCCGCTTTATTGACATTACGCGATGTCTCGTTGTCTTACTTCACCGAGCGTGAGCAGACGCAGGCAATCGCGGATTTGCATATGCAAATACAAAGAGGAGAGTTTGCGGCGATCGTCGGCCCGTCCGGGTGCGGCAAAACAAGCCTGCTTTCTTTGATCATGGGCTTGCACGACGCGCAAAGCGGCACCGTATCGTTCGACCGAGAGGGCGTCCGGATCGGTTATATGCTGCAAAAGGATCATCTTTTGGAATGGCGCACGGTTGAAAAGAATGTGCTGCTCGGCCTGGAGGTGCAGCACCGGCTAAATGAACAATCCAAGGCGCAAGCGATCCGGCTTTTGGAGCAATACGGCCTCGGTCCGTTTTTGCAGTATTATCCGGCGCAGCTGTCGGGCGGAATGCGGCAAAAGGTCGCGCTGATCCGCACACTCGCGCTGGACCCAGAGCTGCTGCTGCTCGACGAGCCGTTTTCGGCGCTCGATTATCAGACGCGCCTGCAGCTCGGCGACGAGGTCTATCGCATCATCCGCGAACAGAATAAGACGGCTATTTTGGTGACGCACGATATCTCGGAAGCCGTTGCGATGGCAGATCGCGTGATCGTATTTACCAAGCGGCCGTCCCGCGTGAAAACCGAGATACAGACCGGCTTCGATCCGGCGCTGTCGCCGCTCGAACGACGCCGGATGCCGGCGTTTATGCCGCTGTATGACAGCGTATGGAAGGAGATTGACCGATGAACGACGCTTATTCTGTATATTTACGAAAGCAAAAGCGAAAAAAACGCATGATCACGGGCGGACAGATCGGCGTGCTTGTCGGTTTTTTCGGTCTATGGGAGCTTGGCGCATACCTTGGCTGGTTCGATCCGTTCATCTTATCAAGTCCGTCGCGCGTATGGGCGACCGCGGTGCGGTTATACGAAAGCGGCGAGCTGTGGCTGCACATCGGAGCAACGCTGTATGAAACGGTTTTGGGCTTTCTGCTCGGCACGGTGCTCGGTACGCTGCTGGCTGTGGTGCTGTGGTGGCTGCCTGCGCTGCATCGGATTTTGGATCCTTACTTAGTCGTATTGAATGCGCTGCCGAAAATCGCGCTCGGCCCGGTACTGATCGTCTGGATCGGCGCGGGCATGGCTTCCATCATTGTGATGGGCGTGCTCGTGTCGCTGATCGTCACAACCGTGACGGTGTTGAACGGCTTTACCAAAACGACCGATGAAAAGCAGCTTTTGATGCGCACGCTCGGCGCGACCAAAACGCAGATTTTCTGCAAGGTCGTGCTGCCGGCCGGCTTGAACGATATGATCGCCGCGCTGAAAATATCGGTCGGCATGACGTGGGTGGGCGTGATTGTCGGCGAATACCTTGTCAGCAAGGCGGGGCTCGGCTATCTGATCGTCTACGGCGGGCAGGTATTTAAGCTCGATCTGGTTATGGCAAGCGTCGTGATCCTGTGCATCCTTGCCGCGCTGATGTATGAAGCCGTCGCGCTGCTCGAAAGAAAATTGACCCGCCGGTAAGAAAAATCCGTCGCTGCAGCGAGACAACGACGGATTTTTTTATCTATTTTGGAGTGTTTCGATTCGCTTTTCCCATACGGTCGGCTCCGGCCAAAGCGTGCCGTCCGGGTCGAAGCCCATACGGATGGCGCGGCTGTAATAGGTCAGCTTGGCAAGCAGGTGCGGGTAGGCAAGGTATTCATCCTGCAGCTCGTCGGCCAGCAGCGTTCCCAACAGCACTGCGCGATCCTCGGTCGGGTACGTTTTAGCGTATTTCATCAGATAATACACGCGGTCGGTTCTGCCTTTTTTGAGGTATGTTTTGTCCGAAAGCGTATAGGTATCGGAACCGGAAAGCTCATAGGAGTTTCCTTTGCCGTCTACGTACGCATAGTAGTATTGAAAATCGGACGGGTTCAGCGTATTCCAGCTGTTTTCTCCCCATACATCGACGGGCAGCGACAGATAATCCAGTTTGCCGTCGATCATGTGCGCGATTTCATGAAACAGCGTGTAGCGCACCTCCGAAAGGTAGGCGACATCGAGCATGATCAACCGCCATTGTCCGAGCGTGCCGGTTACGGCGGCCGGATAATCGAGCGATCCGCTGCTCAAGGAACGGATCGTGCCGCAAATTTCCAATACGATTCCGTCAAGATGGTTTTCACACAGAATCTCAAAAAAGTGCGGCGGGTACTCAGCCAGTACGGCTTCGATCTGCGTCAGCACCTCGTCCAGCCGAACGGGATCGCTTTCCGCGCCTGTGAGAGGAAAAAGATCGGCCTTATGGGTGTACAGACAAAGCTGCGCGTCGCGTCCGAGCAGCACGGTTACGCCGTATTGATCTTGGATGCGTCGAACTCTTTCCGCGAAGACGCCGTAATCCGGTTCGGGAGCAGACAGCGGCGAAAACAGCGGTTCGCTGTAGGTCATTCCGGATAGTGGTTCTGTCTCGGCAGCGGCAAGGCTTGTCAGCAGCAGACCGACCGTTTCATTGTCGATCTGAACATGCGTCAGCACATAGCTTCCGTCTGTCGCATCGCAATAGGTTTTCGGGAAAAGGAACGCGCTCTCGGCTTCACCAGTTTCGGCCCATTTCGCTTCGACAAGCGATGTATACCGCTCGTTTTGATACAGCGCCGCCATGGAAAGGGTCGAAACCGAGGTATGCACCGGATCGAAATAGCGAAGGGTATAGTTGTTGTCGTACGATTCGACCAAAAACCCGTTTTGAACGGGGATAACGGAAGGATAATACTCCGTTTTCGTCCATTCGGCGGCGAAGATTTCGGAAGAATCAAAATTATCCGCCTTTTTGAGCGTAATGCACGATTTTTCGCCTTCTGTTTCGCTCCAATCATTTGTGTAAGAAAGCGTGGAAAGACCGTGCTCGCTTTCGCAAAGGTACACGTCCCGCAGCGCACAGCCGATAAATTCGCCTGTTGTCAGATCGACGGCGACGGTTTTTCGTTCAAAATCACGATTGTCGGTCACATGAAAGACGGCCGTATGACCGTCTTCGGAAACGGAAAGCAGCTCGGGATAGGAGTAGCGGTAGTCAAATTGGAAAAGCGGCTTTTCTTCGCCGTCAAAGCCGATGGAATACAGCGTATTTTGCATGCCGTCCAGCGCGATCGCGCCGCCCGCAAAGCCGAAGCAGCCGTAAAGATAGAAATTCCGGTCGGTCACATTCTTCCGCGTGCGGTGCTTGCCGTCCGGCGTGAACAGATACAGCGTCTGCGTTTGCCCGTCCCAAAACAGCGGCGGGGTCATGGAAAAGCATTGCATCTGATCGGAATACAGCAGCGGTTCGGGCAGAAGATCGGTATACAGCTCGGTTTCGACGCCGGTGGAAAGATTAAAGCGGTGCAAAAACAGCATATCAAGGTTGCTGCTTGCGTATAAAACCGTCAGCTCATCCTTGTCCGAAAAGCCGGCATGCAAAAGCGTCTTGCCGTCCCTTTGCAGCAGCGGCAGAATATCGTAAACGGCTTCCGTTTCGGAGAGCTGATACGGCGCAAGCGAAAAGGGCGGCGGCTCCGGCGTCGGGGACGGCGTGGGATATTCGATTTGGACCGTAAGCACCGGCGGCCGTTCGGTCGGCGCGGGAAAGGACTGCGGCTGCAAAATGGGGTCGCTTTTCGTGCAGGCGACCAAAAGACAGCTTAACAGCAGCAACGCAAAACAAATTTTCCGCTTGGATGGATGCATCGCATTTCTCCCTTCCTTATCGGATGCAGTATAGCATATTCACGGCACAGCCGCAACCCTCCGGGTTTTTTCGCGCCGATTTACGGGAAAGCCTTTCCAAAATACAAAAGATGCGATATAATACGCCCAAAGGGAGGGTAATAATATGCCTGTTATCATTGTATGTGTGATTATGATTTTGTTATGCGCTCTGTATCTGTTTATGATCGCCGGCAAAAAGCCGGAGGAGCGTTTGGCTGCGCCGTTTCGGAATCTGCAATGTGCGCACCGCGGCTTTTATGAAAAGGATCAGTCCGTGCCGGAGAATACGCTGCGCGCGTTTGAACGCGCCGTCGAGAATGACTACGGCGTGGAACTCGATGTGCAGCTGACCAAGGACGGAAAGGTCGTTGTTTTCCACGACGATGATGTGGATCGTGAAACGACGTTTAAGGGCCGTGTGGACAGTTATACCTTAAAGGAGCTCCAGTCCATGTCCCTGTTCGGTACGCACGGCGATAAGCTCGGCATTCCGCTGTTTACCGACGTTATGGCGGTGCTGGACGGCAAAAGCCCGACGATCGTGGAGCTGAAATCGACCGAAAACTATGTAGAGCTTTGCGAAAAGACGCTTGCCATTCTGCGCACCTGCGAAGGCCCGTTCTGCGTGGAGAGCTTTGACTATCGCATCGTGCAATGGTTCCGCAAGAACGCGCCGGATCTGATGCGCGGACAGTTGACCGAATCTTACGCGGGATGGCGCAAGGTCTGCAGCCCGATCAAGGCGTTTGCCATGTCGCATCTTTGGACGAATGTTTTGACGCGTCCGGACTTTATCGCCTACGGCGGCTCTATGAAGCGGCCTTTGGCATGGCATCTTGCCAAATGGCGCGGTACGATGCTCGTCTACTGGACGGAGGAACCGCAGGACGATCATAAGACGCTGCAAAAGTGGTATGACAATCTGATCTTCCAATATTTCAAACCCGCCAGAAACTATACAAAATAACCGAAAGGATCACAGCGCATGAGTATTCAGGTATCGGACGGCGTTTTTCGCCTGCACACGGCGGAAACGACGTACCTGTTCCGCACCACCGCGTTCGGCCATCTCGAATCGCTGCATTACGGGCGGCGTGTGGAGGACGCGGATGTGGAGTCCCTTCGCTACAAGCACGAAATCCCGCACGGCAGTACCGTTCTGTATGACGAAAAGGCCGATCCGAGCTATTGCCTTGAGGAGCTGCCGCTCGAATGGTCGGGCGTCGGCAAGGGCGATTTTCGGGTGACGCCGATGGAGCTGCGCCTGCCGGACGGCAGCTTTACCTGTGACTTTGTCTATGATTCCCACCGGATCGAGAGCGGTATCGTTAAAATGAACACGCTGCCGCAGAGCGCGGGGATCGGCGCCGAAACGCTGCTTGTTACGCTGAAGGACAAGGCTTTTGAGGTCTACCTTGATCTCTATTACACGGTGTACGAAGCGGAGAACGTGATCACGCGCCGCGCTGTGCTGCGCAATGCGGAGCAGACGCCGGTTTTATTAAAACGTCTCATGAGCTATTCGCTCGATCTGCCCGACCGCGGCTATACGGTGGCGACGCTGTCCGGCGGATGGATCAACGAAGCGAACGTGATTGAGCGTAAATTGGAGACGGGGATGCTCGTCAACGAAAGCACGAGCTTTTCACAGCATCGGCACAACCCCGCCGTCGCGCTTCTGTCGCGCGGGGCGACGGAGGACAACGGCCTGGTGTACGGCTTCAATCTTGTCTACGGCGGCAACCATCAGACCTCGGTGGAGCTGAGTCCGACGGGACTGGTGCGCATCACGGGCGGCATCAATCCCTACTGCTTCCTGTGGGAGCTGCAGCCGGGAGAGAAATTTGAAACGCCGGAAGCCGTGATGACCTGCTCGCTCGGCGGCAAAAACGGCATGTCGCAGAACTTTCATGCGTTTGTACAAAAGCAGATCGTCCGCGGGGACTGGCAGAACAAAGAACGCCCGATCCTGATCAACAACTGGGAAGCGAATTTTTTTCAATTTCGGCAGAACTCGCTCTTGCGCTTGGCCAAACGCGGTAAGCGTTTAGGCTGTGAGCTGTTCGTGCTGGACGACGGCTGGTTCGGTGCGCGCAACACCGATACGGCAGGCCTCGGCGATTATACGGTCAACCGGAAAAAGCTGCCGGAGGGCCTGGAGGGGCTCGGCAAGCGAGTCAACGGTCTCGGCCTTTCGTTCGGGCTTTGGTTCGAGCCGGAGAACGTCAACGACGATTCCGACCTGTACCGTGCGCATCCGGACTGGGCGATCCAGCGTCCGAACCGGACGCCCGCGCTCGGACGGCACCAGAAGATTCTGAACCTTACGCTGCCGGCGGTGCGCGATTACATCGTGGAAAACGTGTCGCACATCCTCGATACCTGCCCGATTGCGTATGTGAAGTGGGACATGAACCGCAAAGTCAGCGATTTTGAGGACGGCGCGTTTTTGCATCGCTACATGATCGGCTATTATGAGGTGCTGTCCCGCATCTTCCGGCCGCGGCTGCAGATTCTGCTGGAGGGCTGCGCGTCGGGCGGCGGCCGATTTGATCTCGGACACCTCTGCTTTGCGCAGCAGATCTGGGCGTCGGACGACACCGATCCCATCGAACGGCTTCGGATCCAGGGCGGGCTTTCGCTGTTCTATCCGGTTTCGACGATGGGCGCGCATGTTTCGATGGCGCCGCATCAGCAGACGCTGCGGCATACGCCGCTGTTCACGCGGTTTGCGGTCGCGGCGTTCGGTGCGTTCGGGCTGGAGCTCGATCCGATGGATTTAACGCCGATCGAGCGAAAGGTTTTGACCTCGATGCTGTCGGAGTATCGGAAGATCCGAAAGACCTGCCAGTTCGGCACGTTTACGCGCGTGGACACCGGCAATCCGCATATCATCCAATGGCAGGCGCAGTCCGAAACGCAGACGGTCATTCTGCGGGCCAAGACGCTGACAAAGGCGGCGCAGGTAAACGATCTGCTGACCGTGACCGGGCTCGATCCACATAAGACCTATACATGCCGCGAGATACAAAATCCTCTGTTCGTTGCAGGCTTCGGCACGCTGTTAAAGCACATTCTGCCGGTCAAGATCCGTTCGTACAGTCATATTTTGCTGGCGGCGAATAAACGCCTGAAGATGGACGATTATGCCGAGCAGTATCGCGCGTCCGGCACGCAGCTGATGGCCGGGGTGCAGCTGCACCGCTCGTTCATCGGCACCGGCTATTCCGAAAAAATGCACATGCAGGGCGATGATTCGGCCATGCTGTTTGTCATCACGGAGGATTCATGAAAAACACGGCAAAGCCCAAGCGAAGCAAAGTCGCTGTCATTATCATTCTTATTCTTGTTGCGCTGCTGGCTGCAGGCGGCGGCATCGCCGGTTTTTTGGCCGGTTCGGCGCAAAAGACGTATGAAGCCGCTTTGACCGCTTTGGACGGCGGCTTTGCGGCGCTGTCCGCAGGCGACGAGGCCATCGAAAAGCTGCAAGGCAATCCGTTCGGCGCGGGCAGGATCGAGGCGATTCGCGCGCGGCAGACCGAAATCACCGCTGCTGAGATCCAGCGGCTGATCGACGCGGACGAGCTGGACAGCGCGGAAGCAATATTGAACGGCGCGGCCGTCCCGGAAAAGGAGACTTTTGCGAATGCGATTGCCGTGCGGCGCCAGGAAATTGCCGACGCCGACGCTTACGCGGCGGCAGACGCCCTCGAAGCAAGCGGCGACGAGATCGGTGCGCTGACGGCGTTTGTCGCGCTCGGCTCGTATGCGGACGCGGCGCAGCGTGCTGCAGCGATTCAGATGCGGCTCGACTATGCAAATGCGGAAGCCGTGTTCACCGGAGAGAATTATGAAGAGGGGATCGCGGCCTTGCGCGCCTTGGGCACGGCGCAGGGCGACGAAGCGGCGGATCGGCTCGAAGCGACGTACCTTGCGGTGCTTGCCGAGCAAAAGGAAGCTCTGCGGCTCTCCATCATCGAAGCGGCGCAGGGAAAGCTCAAGGCAGGGCTTTGGTATACCGCAGGTTTTGCGGATGCGCCGATGCTTTCGGGCGACGCGCGCTATCCCGCGGCTCCCCGGCAGGCCGATGCGGTCTTTTCGGGATTTGCCGGCGTATTTTGGATTAAGGACGGAAGCATAGTCGGGTATAACGACGCGTTCGGCGGCAGAGACAAGCTCGAAGCCATGACCGATATCAAGACCATGGCCGTCGGGCTGAATCATGCGGTCGTGGTGCATCAAAACGGACGTGCGGAGGGGATCGGCTGCAACGTTGCCGGTCAAATTGAATTCGGGCGGCTGAACCATATCGAATCGGCTGCGGCGGGCGCATGGCATACTGTCGTGCTGCAGCAAAGCGGGCATGTCGATGCGGTCGGAAGCAACGACCGCGGGCAATGCGACGTGCAGAGCTGGAACGACGTAACGGCGATTGCGGCGGGACTTTGGCACACGGTCGCGCTGAAAAATGACGGTACGGTTCTGGCGACGGGCGACAATACCTACGGGCAATGCGATGTGCAGGGTTGGACGGATATCATCGCCATCGACTGCGGCGCCTGTACGACCGTCGGACTGCGGAAGGACGGCACGGTCGTCTTTGCGGGCGACAACGCGGCGGGGCAGGGCAACGTTTCGGACTGGACCGAGATCGCGGCTGTCGCGGCAGGCGCCTACCACACGGCGGCGGTGCGGCTCGACGGCACCGTGCTGTATGCGGGCATCGACACCTGCGGGCAGACGGCGTTTGCCGATAAGCTGTTTAAAAACGAATGGGTCTGCGAAACGGCGTGTGAAAGCCATATCATGGCCGACGGCGTCGCCACCGCGTACATCGAGGGCGAGGGCAGCGAGCGCGGGCCGTGGCTCTATTGCGGCAGGGACGGCGCGGCAATGATCATTATTGACGAATCGGAAGCAAAGCAGCCGTTCCGCGCGGATCTGTTTGCGGTTTCGACCGCGCTGCCGGGCGGCCGTGTGACGGATCCGGAAGCAAGCGGCAAGGTGATCCGAATGAGCACCGCGCTGCCGGAGGAGCAGGCGCGCGCGGCCAAGGCGGTCATCGGGTTTACGGGTGATTATCTGGCATATACCTCGAACCGCAAGGGCGTGATGATGCGCAACGGGATCGTCTATTACGACCGCAGTGAAACGACGACGCTTGCAATCCTGCCGGACGGTACGCTGAAAATCTACAATGCCGGGGAAATCACCGCGCAGCAGCTGTTGGACATGGGCGTAAGGGACAGCTTTTCCTTCGGCCCGGTGCTCGTGAACGACGGACAGGTAGCAATGCCCAAGCGCGTGGAGCAAGGCGTGTATACGATGCGCGTCGGCTTCGGCTATACCGATCCGTATCACTATGTCGTCGGCGTGGCAATGCGCGACCGCTTGCAGCAAATGACGCTGACCGAGCTTTCCGAGCTGTTCGTGCGCTACGGCTGCCGCGTTGCTTATAACTTCGACGGCGGCCATTCGACCTCACTTGTGTTCATGGGAAAGGAGCTGTCCATGCTGACGCTGCGCGATACGCCGCACAGCAACATCCGCGCGCTCAGCGATATCCTTGTGTTCATGACGGATGAACGAGTCGGAAACTGATTAAGCAAAGTATAAAAAACCGCACGGCAGAACACCGTGCGGTTTTCCTTGTTTTGGCGGTTTATTCCGGCAGGAACGGTTCCTCCGGAACGTTGGTTTTCAGCATCGAACGGAACGCGGAAAAGCGCGGATGGTCGCGCCAGCCGAGGTTCGTGCTCGATACCGAAGTCAGATCATACTGCGCGTTCGGGAACGCGGCCAGCAGCGCGTCGAGGCTCTCCTTGGAGCAATAATCCTGCGTCTGCTTGCCGATCCAGATGCGTTCTAATTTTTTGCAGTTTTGCAGCGGAGAAAGATCTGCCGTATGCGTGATGCAAAGGTTCACATCCAACAACTCCGGTAGCTCGCCGAGCGTCGAGATATCCGAGATCGGGTTCATAAACAGCTCGACGTATTTCAGCTGCGTGCAGTTTTGCAGCGGCGTGATATCCTTGAGCCGCCGGTTGTCGGCCAGGATCAGCACCTGCAATTTGGTGAGATGCTTGATCCAGGAGATGTCCGCAATCTGGTTGTGGCCGAGATCAAGCACGATCAGATCGGTGCAGTATTGCAGCACGGACACGTCGTTCGCATCCTGCCGGTTGTTGTTGTTGCCGTCCTGCATCGTTGAAAAGGCGATAGCGTCGGTGCGGCAGCGCCATTTATGGAACCGCACGGTCCAAACGACCTTGGTGTTCGGATAGCGGCTCTGCAAAAGGCCGAGCTGCGGGTTTGTCAGATTGCATCCGTCCAGCTCGATGCGTTCAAGTGCTTCAAACGTCCCGAGCTCGTCGGAAAACGCCTCCGCATCGGCAATCTTCGCGTCGTGCAGGTCGAGCATGGGCGTCATGCTGTCGTATACCTTGCCGTTCAGCGTCACATTCCGGTGCAGGCGCACGGCCGGAAACGCGTTTTTCAGCGCCGCGGCTTCCTCGGCGGTCAGTGGGCAGGCGTAGCAATCCAAATCACTTACGTGCGGGTGACAGGCAAGCCAGCCGGTGATCTCCTGCAGCGGCGCCTCCGTGATCGTCAGTTCGACGGCGGAAGAATCCGACGCGCCGAAGTACGCGTCGTTCCACAGCACGGTCAGCTCCGGCCGCAGTGCAAGTAGCATAGCGGCTGCCTCCCGTCCGTCGGACAGCAGCGTAAGCTCCACGCGTTCGAGCGCCGGAAGCTGTGAAAGCAGCATGTTCCATGTTTCGGCGTC
The DNA here is from genome assembly GCA_017459315.1 of Clostridia bacterium. Next base: position 18,030 of record JAFUDD010000453.1, read on the forward strand.
GGTCGGCGCGTCAGCGGGAAGGGAAAGCGCAGTCATGGTGTCCGGTGCGGCGCCGTCCGGAAACCGACAGCGCACGGTCAGCGCCGGGTGCGCGGCTTCCCATTGGAGCAGCTGCGCCCAGTCGGAAAGATGATCGGTCCAGCCTTCATTAAACTGTATATCTATTTCCCGCAAAGCGGGCAGCTTTTGGAGCGTATCGTCGAGTGCGTCAAACGAAGAAATCGGCATTTGCACAGCAATCGCTTCGGCATCCGGCGCATAGCTTTGCCCGAACACCGAAACCGGCTCCGGCGTCGGCTCCGGTGTGGACTGCGGGGAAGGCGTCTCGGTCACGACCGGCGCAGGCGTGGGCGTCGGGGCAGGCGCAGCGACAGGCGCGGCGGTTTCGCCGCAGCCGTAAAGACACAGCGCCAACAGCAGCGCGCCGGTGATAAAAAGACGATTTTTGCTCACAATCCACCTCAAAAATACGGTAAAATCCTACCCAAACCATACCATATTTCCAACCGGATTGCAATACTGTGCTTACGGCTCCGGACTTCGCCCCATCGGCAGCAGCCGCACCCAATACCCTACGCCGTCCTGCTTCAGATAGCGCGTATAGCCCGAAAGCCCCTTCGGCGGTTCCGGCGTATACGCCCCGCGTACCGCAAGGATGCGCACGCGCTCGCCGCGGTGCTGCCAAAGCCCCTCAAAGCGCGTCCGGTCGCCGTCCTGCACGGCGCGCCATACCGCCCCCGGAAAGATCGCGGGAAACAGCCGGATCGGGGCGGTCTGCTCGTGCCGTACATGCAAAAGCGGCGCCGCTACATCGTAGGGAACCGCGTCATCGTAGGCGACGTCAGTCTTTGCAGCGGACGAAAAGCCCGTGCGATCAGAAGGCGAACACGCCGAAATATCCCGATTTTGCACCGAAAAATCCTCCGTATTATCCACAGTATCCACCGGGTTATCCACAGTCTGCCCCGAAATAGGGATAGATACAGTGTCTATCGTCGGCATCGGATGTCGTGCTTCTAAACGGGAAAAGACGGATTTTGCCCGATAAACAATGGGATTTTCGGCAAAATCAGCAAAAGTCGGCACGCTGTCGCCGAATTTCTTATCTTGCGACATTTTTACACCTGATTCATCCGTATCCTGTATTTGGGGCGCGGAAACCGGCTCTGCCGTCTGCCGATCCGGCACGGAATCCGGCGCAGCGGGCGGTTCGACGGACGGAATCTCCTCCGCTTTTTGCGCAGCCCTCGGCTCACATTTTACATGATTGGGATTATTTTGGGACAAGCGATAGAGCAATTCGCTTGTTGTGACACCGCTGCCGGGCGCGACGCCGCCATAGACCAGCGCGCCGTCCTTCGTGCCGAGCAATCCCTCCGGAACGGCGGCAGGCGCGCTGTCGCCGGGGCGCAGAGGGAGCTGCCGACCGTCGGCAAACAGCGTCGCTTCGGCGTCGATGGGGCGGGAGAGCGAGAAGGTCGCGCGACCGTTCTGGACGCAGACGCGGCCGACGACGGTGCCGTTTTTATGCTTGATCGGAAAGTAGAAAAACATGAAAAAATCACCTCGTTCTATTGTATAACACCGGTTTTCGTTGTATGATAGAATTATCAAAATATACGGTCGTGCGGCGAAAAACCGCGCGGCGACGGAGGAAAATATGCGTTTGGATAAATGGCTGAAGGTGTCGCGCATCATCAAGCGCCGCACGGTGGCGAACGAGGCGGCGGACGCAGGCCGCATCTCGATCAACGGCAAGGTTGCCAAACCCTCGACCGAGGTAAAGCCCGGTGATACGCTCGATATCCTGCTCGGAGGCAAGCACTTTCTGTGCCGTGTCGAAAAAACGCCGGAGGTCGTGCGCAAGGAGGATGCCGATTCGCTCTATACGGTGATCCAGGGATGATCGCCGGGATCCTGCTCTGCGCGGGCAGCGCAACGCGCATGGGCTTCGATAAGCTGACGACGCCGCTCGGCGGCTGCACCGCGGTCGAACGTTCAATGGCACTGTTGACGCTCGGCGGCTGTGAGACGCTTGTGCTCGTCACAAGCGAGCAGAACGAAGCCTATATCCGCTCGCTGCCGTGTGCCGTGCCGACCGTCGTGGTGCGCGGCGGCGCGACCCGCACCGAATCGGTGCGAAACGGGCTTTTAGCGGCAAAGGGCGCGGAAATTGCAGTCATTCATGATGCGGCGCGCTGCTTCACGCCCGCAGGCTGCGTGGCGGCATGCATCGAAAGCGCAAGGCAGTACGGCAGCGGCGTGCTGGCCATGCCGGTGGCCGATACGGTTGTGCGCACCGACGGCGCGGCCTACGAAACGCTCGACCGGACGAACCTTTGGCGCACGCAGACCCCGCAGGCGTTTTCGTATGCCGAGATTCTCGACGCCTATACCCGCGCGGACGGCGGCGCGACCGACGATGCCGCGCTGTACGCCCGCTTTATCGGCACGCCTCGCATGGTGCCCGGCAGCGAAAGGGCGAGAAAACTGACGACCGCCGCAGACTGGCAATGGGCAAAGGAACAATTGATGAGTTATACCAAAATTGGGACAGGTTTTGATACACACCGCCTTGTCGAAAACCGCCGTCTGATCCTCGGCGGGGTGGAAATTCCCTACGAAAAGGGGCTGCTGGGCCATTCCGACGCCGATGTGCTGCTGCATGCCATCATCGACGCGATCATGGGCGCCGCCGCGCTCGGCGATATCGGTGCGGCGTTCCCGGATAACGACGCGGCTTACAAGGATATCGACAGCCGCGTGCTGCTGCGTCGTACTTTTGATATGGTACAAAAACGGGACATGCGGATCGTACAGCTGGACGCGACGATTCTCTGTCAGCGTCCGAAGCTGCGGCTCTACATCGACGAGATGCGCCGCAACATCGCCGCCGATCTCGACCTTGCGCTCGAAAACGTCTCGGTCAAGGCGACGACGACCGAGGGTATGAACGCCGAGGGGCAGGGCTTATGTATCTCCGCACAGGCGGTCGCGCAGGTGCGCTGCGCGGAATGAAACGCCTTTACGGTGTGTGGTAATGAGGAAAAGGTATGCTATTATTGCAATTTTCGGATATTTTGCGAAAGGCGGAAATTGATCCAACAAAGACGAAATTGATTCGTCATGCGCTTGCAGATGAAGGCTTTTCAAAATGTTATCATGCAGGTTTAGTAGATGAATACACAGCCCATCAGCGGAAAAATTTCAGCAGTGGGTATTTGTATTGGGCAGTGTTTATCAGTGACAGGGGAAGTTATGCCCGATTCTACGCATTGTATCGTGTAGTGGAGGAAAAACCGGATACGCCCGATCTCAAACCGCATAATTGGCCTAATGAGAATGATTTTCAAGGAGAAGCATCATTCTTTACGCTGCATAGAGAAAACATTTTGGAGGAATATGAAGGCCGCATCCTAATTGATTGGGGTAAATCTGCAAGAATGTGGCATCAAAAGGGAACAACCGAAAAGCCGATCATAGCTATACAATCTGCGCAGCATAAGCAGTTTCCAGGCTATGACAAGGTTTTACTTTCCTTTCAGGAATTGCAGGAGGTCGTTTATAACCAAACAGATTTCGAGCTTTGGCAAAATGCTTTGTCTTCTGTGAATGCAGTATATTTGATTGTTGATATCGAAACAGGGAAGCAGTATGTTGGCTCAGCCTATGGCGATGGCGGTCTGCTCGGACGTTGGCGCGCCTATGTAGATACCTACCATGGCGGTAATAAAATCATGCGTGAAGTAATTCAAGCCAAACCGGAACAATATCGCAATTTTCAATTTTCTATTTTACAGCTGTTAGAAAAAACAGCAACAACAGAAGAAGTGATACAGGCAGAGGGATTGTGGAAGAAGAAACTGATGACGGTTCCCTTTGGATTGAACGCAAACTGACTTTACCTTTATGATAAAAAATTATTGACATTAAAAATCATTTTGGATAGAATGAAGGTCCGAAAGGCATTATAGGGCAAAGAAATACAGGAAGCACATACATGGAAACCAAGGAAGTCTTTAAGCAGGCCTACCGCCGCAACGATGAGGATCTTCGCATCTACGGCGCGAAGGAGCATAATCTGAAAAATATCGACCTGACCATCCCGCGCAACTCGCTCGTCGTGATGACCGGCGTTTCGGGGTCGGGCAAGTCGTCGCTTGCGTTCGACACGATTTATGCCGAGGGGCAGCGCCGCTATGTGGAAAGTCTGTCCTCTTATGCGCGCATGTTCATTGGGCAGATGGACAAGCCGGACGTGGAGCGCATCGACGGCCTTTCGCCCGCGATCTCGATCGACCAGAAGAGCACAGGCCATAACCCGCGTTCGACGGTCGGCACGGTTACGGAGATATACGACTATCTGCGCCTTTTATATGCGCGGTGTGGTATTCCGCATTGCCCGAAGTGCGGCAGAGTCATCGAAAAGCAAAGCGTGGATATGGTCGTGGATCGCGTGATGGCGATGGAGCCGGGGACGAAGGTGCAGATCATTGCGCCTTGCGTCCGCAAGCGCAAGGGCGAGTTCACCAAGCTGTTTGAGCAGCTTCGGCGCGAGGGCTATGTGCGCGTGCGCGTGGACGGCGAGGTGTACCCGATCGAGGAAGCGCCGACGCTTGACAAAAAGTTCAAGCACACGATCGAGGCCGTCATTGACCGCCTTGTGATCAAAGAAGGTGTGGAAGGCCGGCTGAGCGAATCGCTCGAGCACGCGTTCACGCTCGGACAGAACCTCGCGATCGTCGCGGTGATCGACGGGGACGAGCAGCTGTATTCGCAGAACTTCGCCTGTCCGGACTGCGGCATCGGCATCGAAGAGCTTGCGCCGCGCGCGTTTTCGTTCAATGCGCCGTTCGGCGCCTGTCCGACCTGCGCGGGCTTGGGCGAGCTGATGAAGATCGACCCGATGCTGGTCGTGACGAACCCGGAAAAGTCGCTGAACGAGGGCGCGATCCATGCGTCCGGCTGGAACAGCGACAGCCAGAACAGCATTTCCGAGATGTATTATAAGGCGCTGGCAAAGCATCTCCATTTCTCGCTCGATACGCCGTATCAGGACCTGCCCAAATCCGTGCAGGACGTGCTGCTCTACGGCACGAAGGAGAAGATGGAGGTCAGCTATTCGAGCACGTATTCCTCCGGCAAGTTCATGGCGGCGTTCGAGGGCATCATCCCGAACATGGAGCGCCGCTACCGTGAATCGACGAGCGATTGGGTCAAGGCGGAGATCGAATCGCGCATGGCGCACGTCCTCTGCCCGGACTGCAAGGGCAAGCGGTTAAAGCCCGAAACGCTTGCGGTCACGATCGGCGGGCTGAACATCGCCGAGCTGTGCGACCTCAATGTGCGTTCGTCGCGCGCGTTTTTGCAGAATCTGGAGCTGAACCCGACACACCGCAAGATCGCCGAGGCGATCCTGAAGGAACTGGATGCCAGATTGGGCTTTCTTGTCAACGTCGGACTTGGGTATCTCACGCTGTCGCGCGGGGCGGTCACGCTGTCCGGCGGCGAGAGCCAGCGCATCCGGCTCGCTACGCAGATCGGCTCCGGGCTTGTCGGCGTGCTGTACATTCTGGATGAGCCGAGCATCGGTCTGCATCAGCGCGACAATGCGAAGCTGCTCGATACGTTAAAGCGGCTGCGCGATCTCGGCAATACGCTGATCGTCGTCGAGCACGACGAGGAAACGATGATGAGCGCGGACTATATCGTGGATATCGGCCCGCGCGCGGGCGTTCACGGCGGGCAGGTTATGGCGACCGGCACCCCGCGCGAGATCATGGAGAACAAGAACAGCCTGACCGGCGATTACCTGTCCGGCCGGCGCAAGATCGAGGTTCCGAAAACGCGGCGCGAGGGCAACGGCAAATTCCTCACCGTGCGCGGCGCAGCGGCGAACAACCTCAAAAAGATCGACGTGGCGGTGCCGCTCGGCAAGTTCGTCTGCGTCACCGGCGTATCCGGCTCGGGAAAATCCTCGCTCGTCAACGAGATCATCAAAAAGCGCCTGCTGCGCGATCTGAACCGCGCGCGTGTCCGCCCCAAGGAGCACGCGGACATGGAGGGCATCGAGAATTTAGATAAGGTTATCGACATCGATCAAAGCCCCATCGGCAAGACGCCGCGGTCAAATCCCGCGACGTATACGGGTCTGTTCGATCTGATCCGACAGCTGTTTGCCACGACGCCGGACGCGAAAATGCGCGGCTACAACGCGGGCCGGTTCAGCTTCAACGTCAAGGGCGGCCGGTGCGAGGCCTGCAAGGGCGACGGCATCGTGAAGATCGAAATGCACTTTTTGCCGGACGTGTACGTGCCGTGCGAGGTCTGCCACGGCAAACGCTATAACCGGGAAACGCTCGAGGTGCGCTATAAGGGCAAGAACATCTACGACGTGCTCGATATGACGGTCGAGGAGGCGCTGCCGTTCTTCTCCGCGCATCCGAAGATCAAGAGCAAGCTGCAGACGCTCTATGATGTGGGGCTCGGCTATGTCAAGCTCGGTCAGCCTTCTACACAGCTTTCCGGCGGCGAAGCGCAGCGCGTGAAGCTCGCAACGGAGCTATCCCGCCGCGACACCGGCCGGACGATGTATATTCTGGACGAGCCGACGACCGGTCTGCATACGCACGACGTGAAACGGCTCCTGGAGATTTTGAACCGGCTTGCCGATTCGGGCAGCACGGTGCTGGTCATCGAGCACAATTTGGACGTGATCAAGACCGCGGACTACATCATCGACCTCGGCCCGGAGGGCGGCGACGACGGCGGCACGATCGTGGCGACCGGCACGCCGGAGCAGGTCGCGGAATGCAAGCAGAGCTACACCGGACAGTTCTTGAAAAAGGCTCTTTGGTGGGACGGGGAAGCGCCGATTGTGGAATGACCGGCGGCTTTGCCAAAGGAGAATTGCTTTGCAGGGAAAGGAGGCCGCATGCGTATTTTTCGAATCGTCATCGCCGTTCTCGGCATCCTTTTGATCGCGGATTCCGTGATCGTTTCGATGCTGTCGAACTATAACCTCGGCGTGATCCTGCCGGCGTTTTTCGGCGTGCCGCTGGTGCTGCTGGCGGTGCTTTTGCCGCACATGGACAAGGGCATTTTGTGCGTGCTCAAGTGGGCGGCGGCAGTCGGCTATGCGGCGGCGGGGATCATCTTCCTTGTCTGCGGCATCCTGATGGGGACGGCGGCGAAAAATGCCAAGGCGGTAGACGCCGACGCGCTGATCGTGCTCGGCGCGGCGCTGCACGGCGACCGCGTGACGTGGGTGCTTTCCAAACGGCTCGTTACGGCGGCGGTCTATCTCGATGCGCATCCGGATTGCAAAGTGATCGTGTCCGGCGGGCAGGGCAGCGGCGAGGATATGCCGGAGGCCGAGGGCATGAAGCGGTATCTGCTCGAACGGCGCGGGATCGACGAAAGCCGCATCTATGTGGAGGATCAATCGACCTCCACGCGGGAGAATTTCGCGTTTTCCAAGGTGCTGATCGAAAAGGAGCTCGGCGCAGATACGCGCCTTGCGTTTGTGACGACCGATTTCCACGTGTTCCGTGCGGGGCGGGTCGCGCATACGGCGGGCATTGACGCGCCGGGACTGGCCGCACCGGATGTGTGGTATATCCGCATCAACAACTTCATGCGCGAGTGCGTCGGCATCTGCGTCTACGCGCTGCGCGGGGATATATAAGGGAGGCTTGCCGTGAAGAAGCGATTGTTTGTCGCGCTGCTGTGCGTACTGCTGCTGCCGCTCGGCTGCGCGGGCGGAAGAGAGAAAATCGTCGGCAAGGCAGTCAAAAAAGCCGACATCCGGGATTTCTACTGGACTTACGACGCTTCGACCTATCCGCCGGATTTTCTGCGCTACCGGTTCTATGTCGAGGACGGCGCATACAAATTCTTCTGGGAACGGCGCGAGGGCGATCATTGGCCGCTGACCGAAGCGGATCGCATCGCCTCCGAAACGATTGACCTGACCGAAGCGGAATGGGACGCGCTTTGGGCGTGCCTCGAAAACGGCACGGTCACAAGGCGCACGGACAATGCGGAATCCGGCAGCAGCGGCCCGTGGACGTTCCTGTATTGGGAAGGCGACAAGGGCGACTGGCAGGTATTTTCCTTTGCGTCATGGGACGCGCAGACAAGCTTTGAAGCTCTCTGCGCTTCGCTTGCCGAACGGTAAGACAGACGCGGAGAAGAAAAGGAGGGTGTTTCGATGAAACGAACGCCGATTGACGAACGAAAGCTGCCGAGCTATTCGCGCGGCGAAGAAATTATGAATATGGTGACGCACATCGTCGGCGGCGCGGTGGGGATCGCCGTGCTGGTCTTTGGCGTCATTCTGTCGGCCATGCACCATAACGTGTGGGGCATTGTCGGCACGTCGATCTACGGCGCAACGATGATCTGGCTGTATACGATGAGCAGCATTTACCACGGCCTTTTGCCGAGCCGTGCGAAAAAGATCATGCAGGTTTTGGATCATTGCACGATCTACGCGCTGATCGCGGGAACCTATACGCCGATCCTGCTTGTGGCGATACGTCCGGTCTATCCGGTGCTCGCATGGGTGTGCTTCGGGCTTGAATGGGGACTTTTGGCGCTGACGACGACGCTGACCGCCATCGACCTCCGAAAATATCGCGTGTTCTCGATGATCTGCTATATCTTCATGGGCTGGCTGATCATCTTTGTCGCGCCGCAGGCGATTGAGGCCATCGGGATCAATGGCTTTTGGTGGCTGCTCGCGGGCGGCATCGCCTACACCATCGGCGCGATCCTCTACGGCATCGGCAGCAAGCGCCCGTGGTTCCACTCGATTTTCCACCTGTTCGTGCTGCTCGGCAGCATTTTACAGGCCGTCGCGATCCTGTGGTACGTGCTGTAACAGAATACGATCCTTTTTGAACCGCCCCAAGAGGGCGGTTTTTGCAAAGCGGTAAAGATTTCCGGCGCTTTATGCCGGTTGCAAAGCGCGGCGCGGTATGCTATACTGTTGCGCGAGTGAGAAAAACGGGGAGGAACGGCTATGCGATTCGGGAAAACGGCCTTGCTTATGGCGGCGATGCTGCTGCTGTCGGGCTGCGTGAACGGTACCGCGCCGGATGTCGCCCTGCCGACCGAAGCGCCGACGCTTGCGCCGACCGCAACGCCGGTCACCGTGGAGCTTGTCGTGCCGACCGATCCGCCGACCCTGACGCCCACGCCGACCCCGACCGCAACGCCGAGCCCGACGCCCACGCCTACGCCTTCGCCGACACCCACGCCGAGCCCGACCCCGACGCCGGTGCCGACGCCGTATTCGATGGTGTGGCTGCCGGATACGCAGAATTTGGCGTACCACTATCCGGAGCGGCTTGCCAAGGTCGGCGACTTTATCGCGGCGCATATCGAATCCGACGCTGTCGCATGCGTGCTGCATACGGGCGATATCGTCGATAACGGCTTCAAGGACTGGGAATGGGAGAACTTCGACCAATGCCTCGGTCGGTTTTACGGCAGCGTGCCGTTTGTGCCGGTGGCCGGGAACCACGATATCGGGGTGTCGGCCAAGAGCTATAAGGCCTACGTGCTGCGGCCGTTTTTGGAGGCGTTCCCGGAGGAACAGAAGTTCGAGGGCGGCAAGATGCTCTATACCGTGATCGAGGCGGGCGGCGAACAATGGCTGCTGCTCGGCGTCGGCTGGAGCTGCGGCAGAACGAAGGCCGAGCTGGATTGGATCGACGCGGTGATGACCGAGCATGCCGATCTCCCGTGTCTCTTCTTTACCCACGGCTATCTGACCAACCAGAACCGCATCCTGCCCGGCTGTGCGTATCTGGAGGAAAACATCGTTAAAAAGTACCCGAATATCGTGCTGGCCGTGTCCGGCCATTCGCGGGACTACTGCACCAAGGATTATGCCTATGACGACGACGGCGACGGCACAGCGGATCGCACCGTGCATACGCTGATGCTGAACCTGCAGGGCAAAAACTACTGCTTCCGGGTGTTGACCTTCGATCCGGTCACGCACAGCGTCGCCGTGCAGACCTATTCGCTTGACGGCGAGCCGGACAACCGCGAGACCAAGGAATACGGCCCTATCAGCTTTACGATCGAAAACGCCTACTGACACCAAAACATACAGAACCGCCCTCATGCCGAGGACGGTTCTTTTCGTTTATCTATGCAGCTCACGCAAAGAACGTGATCGAGTAGGCATACTGTTTTGCTTCGCCGGGCAGAAGCGTTTGCACGCCGGGCTTTTCGTCGATGGCGCCGGTGAAATCGTCATCGTCCGTGCGGCCGAACCACGGCTCCAGGCAGACGAACGGCGCATCCGTCTTCGACCAGACCGCCAGGAACGGGAAGCCGGGGCAGGACAGCGTCACATACGGTGCACCGTCCGGACGGCACAGCGAAACCGCGTCCACCTGCCCGTCCGGGAAAATCCACGTATCGGCAAGGGAAGCGTCGTACGGCACCGTGGAAGCGGGCAGCGGATAGACCGTATTGGGCAGGGCAAAGCCTTGGACGGTCACGCCGAAGTGCGAAAAGGCGTCTTTGCCCGCAAAGTGCAGCAGGCAGCGTTCCTTTTCAATGCCCTTCGGCGGCAGAAAGCCCGGATGCCCGCCGATGGAAAAGAACATCGTTTCGGCGCCGGCGTTTTCGACATGCCAGCCGATATGCAGTGTGCGCGGGTCGGCTTCGTCAAGCGCATGTCTCACGGTCAGCCGGAAATCATAGGGGTAAAGCGCCTTGGTCGCTTCGGAGGCGCAAAGCATGTGCGTTACGCTCGTTTCGGTGGCAGCGACACAGGTAAAATCCAGATCACGGGCAAAGCCGTGCTGCGTTTTCATCGGGTAGGTCGCGCTTCCGATGCGGTACTGCCCGTTTTTCACCTTGCCGACGAACGGAAACAGGATCGGCGCGTGGCGGTTCCACACCTTGGGATCCGCGCACCAAAGCCGATCCGCGCCGGTCGCCTTGTCGGTAACCGCGCTCAGCTCCGCGCCGTGATCGGCGATTTCAACGCGCAGGGCGTCGTTTTCCAGAATCCGCATGGCATTCCCTCACAGCGTCGTGCTTTCGCCCATTCCGAGCGCGCATACCGGCAGATCCTTTGCAGCGGCAAGGAACGGCGCAAGCGGCGCAATTTCAAACGTCAGCTGCGGGGTCTTGTAGTGCATCGGGATCACCATTTTGGGCGCAAGCCGCTTGGCAAGCGCCGCCGCCTGCGCGGCGTCGATCGTGAACGTGCCGCCGACCGGGATCAGCAGCGCGTCCGCGCCGGACAGGGCCGCCGCCGTCGTATCGTCGAGGTCGTGGCCGAGGTCGCCGAGATGCACGACGGTCTTGCCGTCGGCTTCGATCTTATACAGCGTGTTCGGGCCGCGCTTGGCACCCTTGACCTCGTCGTGATAGGCGGCAAAGCCGGTGATCGAAAAGCCCTTTTCGGCATGGTCGCCGAGCGTGTCGATCACGACCGGGTCGCCGCTGACCTGATTGAGCGCGTCGTGGTCGAAATGGTGATGCGAGATCGTCACCACGTCGGCCCGTACCGCGTGCAGATCGTAGCCGCTGCCCTTGTCCACCGGGTCGGTCACAAGCCGCGCGCCCGCTTCGGTTTCGAGCAAAAAGGTAGAATGTGCCAAATACGTCAGTTTCATCGCATAGTCCTCCGTTCGGTCAAAATGATTTTTGCAGCGCGCGCACAGCGATGCTCGGCCTCGATCCGCTCGCGGGCGGGAAGCGCATGCGTCATCGTCAGTACCGCGCGTTCATCGTCCTGTGTCCACCGTTTTTTTGCCGACGCCGCCGACGCAAGCAGGATCGCCGAAAGCACCAATTCACAGTCGGGCAGCGGCGCGTCGCCGTACCGCAGCAGCCGATCCATGCGATAATCTACGTAGGCCGCATGGTCGGAGCGGATCGCTTCGCCGGGCGCAATGTTCGGCAGCGACTGCGCATACGCGTCAAATACATCCTTGGTCAGCGTCAGCAGGAGCCAGCCGTTTTTTACGTCGATGCGCTGCAGCAGCGGGGCGTCGTACAGCCGACATTCGGATAGGCGCGCCGTCCACAGCGCGGCAGTCTCCTCGGCGCCGCCGCGGACAAAGTCCGGCGCGGCGAGCATCGCGGCGCGGCTCGGCTTGACGGTCAGCGGACGGCC
>JAFUDD010000002.1 GCA_017459315.1 Clostridia bacterium
AGCGGCTCGGCATCGCGCAGGCGATCATGGAAAGCCGTTCGCTGCTGATTTTGGACGAGCCGATGAACGGTCTCGATAAGCACGGCGTCGCAGAGATGCGTGCGCTGTTCAAAAGCCTTGCGACCGACGGGCGGACGATCCTGCTGGCGAGCCATAATATACAGGACATCGAAACGCTCTGCGACACGGTTTGCGAAATGGACGCGGGCGTGATGACGATGCTGTAGGCATTGCCAATGATATTCGGCTTCGCCGAGTGATATTTGTCTGCGACAAATGATATTGCCCTGCGGGCAGTGATATTTGCCCCGATGGGGCAAGTTAAGGAAAATTCTCCTTCGGAGAATCGAAACAGAATATCGCTGCGAAGCCATATAACTGCACCGCAGATGCAATACAACTTACAACATCCACCCGGCAGGGGAGAAGGGAAATACAATGAAACGCATTCTTGCATGGCTTTTGATTGCTTTGCTGTTGGCGACGCCGCTGCTGTCGCTGGCCGACGGCGAGGACGGCACGGACGCAGCGCCGACGGAGACGCCGACCGAGCAGCCGACCGAAACGCCGAGCGCGACGCCCTCGGAAACGCCGAGCGCGACGCCCTCGGAAACGCCGAGCGCGACGCCGACAGCGACGCCATCGGAAACACCGACTGCGACGCCTTCGGAAACGCCGAGTACGGCGCCGACCGTAACGCCCTCGGAACAGCCGACCGAGAAGCCGACGGAGACACCCACCGAGCAGCCGACCGAGCAGCCGACGACGGAACCGACCGCAACGCCGACGGCGGTGCCGACCATCGGGGAGGTGCTGTCCATCGACACGGCAACGGTCTACGACGGCATGGCCAAGTCCTACGGGCAGGGGTATGTGCCGACGGTGTCCGGCAACACGGCGACGGTGATCCTGCCGCTTGTGGGCGATACGCTCGGGCAGAAGATCCGCGTCACACCGGAGCTGTCCCCGGATGGACCGTACATTCTCGGCAATTACCAGTTCGACGTCAGCAAATCGACCGTCACGGCGACGGACAAAAAGACGCATGAAGTATTCTTGATCCGCCTCGATCTGCCGCTGTCCGGTTCGCGCAACAACGGCACCTATCCGATCCCGTTCACGGTCGAATACGTGACGCTCGACGGCACGCAGACGCAGCAGACGTTTACTGTGCAGCTGACGATCACGGACGGCAAGAACCCGAACGCATCGAGCGGCGGGGGCGGCGGCTGGACGGTGGTGCGAAAGCCGGTGCTGCTGATCGAGCAGGGAACGGTATCGCCTGCCGAGGTGGCGGGCGGCGAGACGGTTGCGATACACGTTTCGGTACGCAATGTCGGCAACATCGACGCGGCCAACATCCGCATCGGCGTGTCGCCGGAGACGGATGTGCTGACGCTGACCGGCGATCTCAATGCGCAGTTCTTCCCGTTTCTCGGCGTGCAAAAGACCGCGGAGGCCGATTTTGCGCTGCTGACGGCGGTCGGCGCGCCGGAGGGCGAGTATGTCGCGGTGCTGCAGATCGAGTATGAGGATCGGTTCGGCGGCACATACAGCGAGGTCGGCCGCTATCGCATCCGCGTGACGCAGCCGAAGGTGGAGATTACGGCCATCGACTACGCCGAAACGGTCGGCGGCGGGCAGGACTTTGCCGTTTCGCTGACGCTGACCAATACCGGCGCGCGCGACGCGAGCGATATCGCCGTGCAGTTTGTGCCGGGCGACGACGCGATCCGGCATAAAGGCGTGCAGGACACGGTCTATGTCGATTCGCTGGCAAAGGGCGAAAGCAAAACGGTTTCGTTCGATCTGCGCGCGCTGCCGAGCGCGTTTGAGGGCAAGCATGATTTCGGCTTTGCTCTTGGTTATCAGGAGCAGGGCAGCGGCGGCGCGTTTACGGGCGAGAGCCGGTATACGCTGCACGTACAGCAAAAGGCGCAGCTCGGCTATGACGACGTGCGCCTGCCCGAAAGCATGACAAGCGGCGAGAGCTTTTCGCAACCGGTCTGCGTCTACAATACCGGCTTTACACCGATCTACAACGTGCGCTGCACGCTCGACTGCGACGGGCTGATCTGTTCCTCGGCATTCCTCGGCAACCTCGACCCGCAGCAGAGCGCGGACAAGACGATGACCGTGTTTGTCACGACGCTGTCGAATACGCAGAAGTACGGCGATACCTACGGCAGCTTCACGATCAGCTATGAGGACGCGGACGGGCAGCAGTACAGCGAATACCTGTCGGTCAAAATGGCGATCAAGGAGCCGGTCAAGCAGACCGACGAGGAAAAGGAGCGCGAGCGGCAGAAGGTGGAGGAGCAAAACCTGCTGTCGCAATGGTGGGTATCGGTGCTGATCGGCATTGCGGTGATCTGCATTTTGATCGCGGTGCTCGTGATCTCGCGGTTTGCAAGGATGCTGCGGATGAAATGAACTGTCGAAAAAGCGGGCAACGCCGCGCATAAAAGAACGGCGCTGCGGCCATACTATGCGCAGAACGATGAAAGAGGTGACAGAGATATGAAACCGTTGGCAATGGGCCTCGGCATGGTCGCCGGCGCGGCGCTCGCCGTGACCGCCATCACGACCGTCTATCCCGATGTCCCGCGGCGCATGAAGCGCGACGGGAAGCGCGTTCTGCACATGGGCAAGCGCATGTGGAACGCATTTTAAGCGGCGTTTGCCGCAAACGAAAACGACTGCCGCGTATCAGCAGTCGTTTTTTTCTGTTACATTTGCAGCCGGCGGCTTTAGGCTTGATAGGTGCGCACGCCTTCGATCAGCCGCTGCAGCCCATCCAGAACCATCGCGCGCGGGCAGGCGACGTTCATGCGCAAAAAGCCCTGTCCGGCTTTGCCGTAGACCTCGCCCGCGGCAAGGTACAGCCCGGTCGAGGCCTCCAAATGGCGACAGAGCGCGCGGCTGTCCGGCGCGAGCTCGGAAACGTCGAGCCACAGAAGATAGGTCGCTTCGCCCGACACGACATGCACGGCGGGCAGCGATTTTTCGAGCGTTTCACATACGAGCGTGCGATTATCGAAAATGTATTCGCGCAGCGCGTCGAGCCACGGCGCGCCCTTTGTGAATGCGGCGACGGCGGCGGGCACGGCGAACGCATTCGGTTCTGCGACCTCGTCGGTGTTCAGCCCGCGCCATACCTTATGGCGCAGCACGGGATCCGGCACGGCGACCGCGGCGGTCTGCATCCCGGCCAAATTGAACGCCTTGGTCGGCGCGATGCAAGCGATCCCGACCGCGCGGCAGTCGTCCGACACGGACAGAAACGGAACATACCCTTTGCCGGGCGCCGTGAGATCACAATGGATCTCGTCCGAAATGACCGTGACATGGTGTTTGCGGCAGAGCGCCCCGATCCGCGCGAGCGTTTCGGCGTCCCAGATTTTGCCGACCGGGTTGTGCGGGCTGCAGAGAATGAACAGCGTGGTTTGCGGGTCGCTGAGCTTGCGTTCAAAGTCCTCCCAGTTGATCGCATACGCGCCGTTTTCGTACAAAAGCGGACATTCGAGCGCGCGGCAGCCGTTGTTGAGCGTGCTGTTGAAAAAGATGTTGTAGACCGGCGTCAGAAGCAGCACGTTTTCGTTCGGCGTCGTCAGCTTGCGCACGATCGACGAGATCGCGGGCACGACGCCCGTGCAGAAGATCAGCCAGTCGCGCTTCATCGTAAAGCCGTGGCGCGTCCGCCACCAGCCGATGTACGCGTCGTACCATGCGGCGGGAATGTCACCGTAGCCGAACACGCCGTGATCGAGGCGGCTTTGCAGCGCGTCGAGAATTTCCGGCGCAGCGGGAAAGTCCATATCCGCGATCCACATCGGCAGCGCGCCCTCCGGCACGGCCCACTTCACCGCATCGTCCCGGCGGCGGTTCACCGGCGTATCAAAATCGTACCGCATAACCGTCAGCGCAGCCATTCCGGCCGGTCGGCGCGCACGTCGATCTGCTCCGCTTCGATCACGGTGCGCGTTGGATCGACCTTGTCGGCCTCCACGATCAGTTCCCCGATGCCCTTGACCGTGATTTTGCCGCCCGCAGGGTTCAGCACGCTGTCGATCTTCGTCGTGATCTCGGCGTCGGCGGTCGAATACTCGAACGCAAGCGTCGTGTGGACGAGCTTGCAGTTGACCATCTTAAGGTTCTCAACGTAGCACATGCCCTGCAGACTTTCGATCGTGCAGTTGATCAGCGTCAGATTCTTTGCGTTCCAGCCGAGGTATTCGCCGGAAATGAACGAATCGTAGACCGTCACGTTCTCGCTGTTCCAGAACGCGTCCTTGGTCAAAAGGTACGCGTTGCGGATCACGGCGTTTTTCACGCCGTCGAACGAATAGTTGCCGTCGAGCCGCAGTCCGTCGATTTCGAGGTTTTCGCTGTTCATCAAAAAGTAATCGCCCTTGGCGGTGACATTGTGCATCGTCACGTCCGTGCAGCTCCAAAGCGTTTCGGCGGCGTTGGTGAACGTCACGTCGGTCAGCGTCAGCCCCTTGCAGCGGCGGAAGTTTTTCGGCGCCTGGATCATCGCGTTTTCGACGGTCAGGTTCTCCGTGTACCACACGCCCGCGCGCGCCATCTCGAACCAGGTGCAGTCCGTGGCGTGGATATCCTTGGCGTACCACAGCGGGTATTTCCAGCGGAACATGTCGCCCTTGAGGCACAGGCTGCGGCTTTCCTTTAGGGGAGATTCGCCGTTTTCAAAGGTACAGTCGATGATTTCGGCATCGCGCACGGCAAAGAGCGCGCGCTCGCCGGTGAAGGTTTGTTGGGTGTAGGTTTTCATGTATTCTCTCCGTTTTTGTGATTTTCGGCAGGAAAACGACCCGTGAACAGCGTGAGCCGCGCGGGTCGCAATAGGTTTGGTTATCGAGTCAGATGCTCTTTTTCAAAAGCCCGCGGATCGCGGAAAACGTTTCCTCGGAAATGTCGTGCTCGATCTTGCAGGCGTCCTCGCGCGCAATGTCGGCAGGCACGCCGATCTCCTCAAGGTATTCGGACAGAACCTTGTGCCGCGTATAGATGCGCTGCGCGATCGCCTCGCCCTTCTCGGTCAGAGTAATGCGGCCGTCCGGATCCATCAGAAGATAGCCGTTTTCGCGCAGACGCTTGACGGCATAGCTCACCGACGGCTTGGTGACGCCGAGCTTATCCGCTATATCGACCGAACGGATATAGCCGTGCTTTTCACGCATCATCAGCATTGCTTCCAAATAGTCTTCCGCAGATTCCCGAATTGTCATCATAAGCCGCTCCCGAATGTATTCTATGTATATCCTACCACAACACTTTGCTTTTGGCAAGCGATAAACGCCCGCTTCCTTCTCGAAACGGGCGTAAATTCACGGATTTGTCACGATTCTTTGCCGGGGGATCATGCCTGCATTTCCGCTGCGGAATCGTTTTCCTGTGCCTTCGGCAGGCGCTTGCTCCACGTCGCCCAAAGCACGACAGCCGCAACGATGAACCCTACCATGCCGACAATGCCGGTGGACACGGGGCCAAGGAACGGGTCGCCGCCGTCGAACGTGAACAGCATCCCCAGCCCCGCGCAGCCGTTGATCATGCCGTGTCCGAAGATCGCCGGCCATGCGGATCCCGTTTTCAGCGATACGTAGTCCAGCAGCGTTCCGGTCGTCACCGTAAACACGCACATCATGGCAATGCCGCCCCACGGCCAGCCGGGATAGCCCACGCCGTAGTTATGCCCGAGTGCGATGATCGGGGCGTGCCACAGTCCCCAGATCACGCCGGAAAGCAGCAGCATCGGCAGCGGCTTTAGGACCTTGTTCAGCTTCGGCACCAAATAGCCGCGCCAGCCCCATTCCTCCCCGAAGCACGCGACGGCGTTCAGCGCGGGCGCGATCAGCACCTCGGCAAATTGAACGATCAGCAAAGCCCAAAGCGGCATCGGCAGCGGCTGATCACCCGACAGGGACAGAATATAGCGCATGTTCGGATCGAACGTGTCCGGCCGGAGCAAAAACCACAGAACCGCGCCGAAGATCGTCAGCACGAGCGGGCCGAACCATGCAAACGCATAGATCGCCCAATGGCCCTTGAGGTTGGGCTTCAGGAAATGCTCGGTAAAGCCCTCCTTGGTGAGCAGCCGCGTTAAAAGCGCGCACAGCGCAGGAAAGAACATCTGCGCCGCGACCGCAAGCTGATAGAACAGCGCGACCTCTGCACCGCTTGTTTCCGTCAGGCGGGACAGCGGCACAAGCACAAGGAAGTCATACGCATACGTCAGCGCAAAGGTCAGCCCCAGAAAGACGCCGATGCGTTTCCATACGGTATTGATTTCGTCACGGGATAAGAGACTCGCTTTCATTTTGCTGTACCTCCGCGGGTTGTTCAAAGCGTTTGGAGAATTTGGGAAGCAGCAGCACCGTCACAAGCGCGAGCGCCGAAATCGGCAGCCGCAGCAGTGCCCATGCGCTCTGCTCGTTCAAAAGCGACATGGCGAGCATCAGCAGATCGGTTGTGACAAGCGTGACGAGCCCGAACACGCGCATGATGATCATGCCGGGGTTGCGCCACGTTGCGTTCGTCGCGCCCGCAAAGTCGGACACGGTGGGGGAGAGCAGCGGATCGTGCGCCTTTTTGCGGAGGAGCAGCACGATCACACCGATCACGCCGAGCGAGATCACGGCGATATTCCAGCCAAGCAGGATGTCGATATCCGCAAGGGCGAAGAACTCCGGCAGCGTCGCGGTCAGGTTGATCATGCCGTGCAGCAGCATCGTATAGACGATCCTGCCCGTCCGCATATAGACCATGGCGAACAGCAGACCGATGAAGAACGCAAGGAAGAACTGTCCGCTGTTGCCGTGGATCAGACCGAACAGCAGCGCGCTCACGAGCATCGCAAAGCCTTCGCCGTAGGGATGCAGGCGGTCGAGCAGGAATTTCCGGCATGCCAGCTCCTCGAAGATCGGCGCGCCGATCACCATATAGAGGTACATCGGGATCGCCTCGGTCTTCAGCCCGTTCAGCAGTTCATCCATGCCGTTCGATTCGGTCACGCCGAAGAACATCGGCAGGTTGCCGATCAATACGCCGATGCCCCACAGGCCGTAGGTCATCAGCGCCACGACGAGAAACTGCCCAAGCGACAGCGATTTCTTTTCGAGGGGGACGCGCTCGGTCAGAATCTTTCGGATGATCAGCAGGCCGACCGTCATGCCGACGATCATGCCGAGCACATAGACGAGCAGTATCCAGCGTATCCCGCCGGTTTCGCGCAGCAGCGTCATGATGCTGTCCATCGACAGGCGTAAATCACCCTGCAGCTGCGGTACGATCAGCACAAAGGATACGATAACCGCCGCGATCACAACGAAGATCGAGCCGATCATTTGCAGACTTTGATACTGCACGAGCATCGAAATCCCCGCGCGGTTGTACGCACGCTTCATCAGCGCGGGTTTATCCGGCACGGCCGGGGTATTCACAGGTTGTTCCATAGTTCCTTCCTCCTTGCTTCCGCACCCATGGGGTGCTGTTACTCCCTGTTTCTTGTATCTATGGGCAGCGTCATATCAAGCGGGGCGTCCATCGTATCGGAAACGTAGCGTCCGTTCTTTTTGCGCTGCTTGACACATTCGGTCAAAAGGTATTCGATCTGTCCGTTCACCGAACGGAAATCATCCTCGGCCCACGCGGCGATAGCCTCGTAGAGCTTGGGCGAAAGCCGCAGCGGGACCTGTTTTTTGATGGGTTCTGCCACTTCTTGTCCCTCCTTTCATCGCTGCGCAGGGCGCGGGCGATACAGCGGCGGGGCGGGTTTTTCGCCCGCCCCTGTTATGTCTTAGTACAGGCTGCCCGAATTGACGACGGGCTGCGCGTCGTGGTTGCCGCAGAGGACGACCAGCAGGTTCGATACCATCGCGGCCTTGCGCTCCTCGTCGAGCACGACGGTGCCCTTTTCGCTGAGCCGGTCGAGCGCCATTTCAACCATGCCGACCGCGCCGTCCACGATCATCTTGCGGGCGTCGATGATGGCCGAAGCCTGCTGTCGCTGCAGCATGACCGCCGCGATCTCCGGCGCATAGGCCAGGTAGGTGATGCGCGCTTCGATGATCTCGATGCCGGCCTCGTTCACGCGGGCCTGGATCTCGTCGCGGATGCGCCCAGCAACGATCTCGCTCGAGCCGCGAAGCGAGCCGTCGTCCGCCACGCCGTCGCCGGTCGTGTCCACATTGGGCGCTACGTCGTAGGGATAGAGCCGCACGACGTTCCGCAGCGCCGCGTCGCATTGCAGCGACAGGAATTCCTTATAGTTGTCTACGTTGAACACCGCTTTTGCCGTGTCCGTGATGCGCCATGTGACCGCAATGCCGATCTCGACCGGATTGCCGAGGCAGTCGTTGATCTTCTGGCGGTTGTTGGAAAGCGTCATGATCTTCAGCGACAGCTTTCTGGAGAGGTCCTCCGCGCTCGCGGTGCGGACGCCGTTCTTGGATGTGTCGATGATCTGCTGCACGGTCGAAACGTCGCCGCTTTGGCTCAGCTTCGTTTTCGCCGCCGGGTTCACCGCCGAGCAGAACGGATTCACAAAGTAGAAGCCCTCGCCCTTCAGCGTGCCGACATACTTGCCGAACAGCGTCAGCACCAACGCCTCCTGCGGCTTTAAGATCTTCAGACCCGGAATAATGATCCAGCCGAGCAGGAAGAACAGCAGGCTGACGACGAACAACAGGGGATTGCCGCCCTCGTCCATCTTCTGTCCGCCCGTGATCATGCCGATCAGCGACAGCACATACAGCACGATCAGCCCGATCAACACCGGCATACCGATCTTGCGGCCTTTGAGTTCGATTTCTTTCATTGGAAATCCCTCCTTCAAAATTATGTGATATCAATTTGATATCTTGATGATAATATAGCACGCCCTATATGGCTTGTCAAGGGAAATCTGAAAGAATTTTGAGGGGACATTCTATATAGAAAAGAACCCTCTGCCAAAGCAAAGGGTTCGAGCGTTCCGGTTGAAAGGCCGCGCCTTATGCCGCCTTCTCAATAATTGGTTTCATGTACCTCAAAGTATGCCTGCGGATGGTTGCAGACGGGGCAGACTTCGGGCGCCTTGGTGCCGACGACGATGTGACCGCAGTTGCGGCACTCCCACACCTTGACCTCGCTCTTGGCAAAGACCTGCTGCGTTTCGACGTTCTTCAGCAGCGCGCGATAGCGTTCCTCATGCGCCTTTTCGATGGCGGCGACGCCGCGGAACTTTTCGGCGAGCTCGGCAAAGCCCTCGGCCTCGGCGGTCTTGGCGAAGTCCTCATACATATCGGTCCATTCGTAGTTCTCGCCGTCGGCGGCGGCCGCGAGGTTCTCGGCGGTCGTGCCGATGCCGTTCAGCTCCTTGAACCAGAGCTTGGCATGCTCCTTTTCATTGTCGGCGGTCTTCAAAAACAGCGCCGCGATCTGCTCATAGCCCTCCTTCTTCGCCTTGGACGCAAAGTAGGTGTACTTGTTGCGGGCTTGCGATTCGCCCGCAAACGCCGCCTGCAGATTCTTTTCGGTCTGCGTACCCGCATATTTGTTCTGTGCCATAGTGACCTCCTGTTTTGTTTTGTATGCCAAACGGAACCGTGCGGCCCCGCTTTACTCCATCTGCCCGAACATGTCCTCGAACACCTCGTCCGCATAATCGCGCACGGTCTGCTCGAACGCGCGGTAGGCGTTCAAAAACTGCCGCCCTTCGGGGGAAAGCGCCGCGCCGCCGCCGCCCTTGCCGCCCGCTTTCGAAACGAGCAGCGGGAACGACAGCGATTTTTCCGCCGTCTTGATGATGCTCCACGCCTTGGAATAGGCCATGCCCATTTCCATCGTCGCCTGCCGCAGCGAATGCAGCCGATCCACGCGCTCGAGCAGTTCCGCGATCCCCGGCCCGAACACCTTGTCCTGCCCGTAGAGCCGCAGCGTCATCACATAGCGCAGCTTGTCCGCCATCTTTTCCGCCTCCCGCATTTCTCTTTTGTATTGTATCGCATCGGGGGCGAAAACGCAAGGAGGAAAGCAAAAAGAAACGCTTCCGCTGCGGGAAGCGTTTCCACTCTGTTCTGTATCCGAACGCGCTTATTCGTCCTCGGGTGCGCCGCTTGCCTTTTGCGCATAGCGACGGATCGTTTCGACCATGCGCTTGTTTTGAAAGCTCGCCTCGATCTCGTCCATATCGACCGTGCGGCCGGAGAGGATGCCTTGGATCAGCACCTCCGCATACATGACCTCGCGGGTTTACGGGTCCTTCAAATAGGTCAGCAGATCCATATTCATCTTCTCGTTGATGCCCTCGATCATGCCGGTGAAAAACGTGCTGTCCTCTCCGAACAGAACGCCGATGCTTTCGATGTTTCGGAAGCCCGTCATCACGTCCTCCAGCCGCATCAGCCGCCGTTCGTTGGCCGCGAACGCGCCACCGTGCAGCAGCTTGTCCGCCGTCGTGTTCAGAATATCGCAAAGATCCAAAAGCAGCCCCGTATCCGGCAGCGCGTCGCCGTTCTCCCACTTGGAAACGGCTTGAAACGAAATGCTCAGCTTTTCGGCCAGCTCCTTTTGCGTCATGCCTGCCGACTTCCGAAGCTGCTGTATATAATGTCCGATTTTTAAGGTATCCATATTGTTGCTCCTTTTCTCTTTCCTGCGGTCCGCAGAACCATCATACCGTAAAGTACGGGATTCGTAAATAACGGGAAATTTGAGAAATTTCTACTTTCAATAGAATGACAGAAAAACGCCCGCTGCAAAAAGCGGGCGCAGAGGGGGAAACGAGTCAGTCAATTTGGGGCAAGCTCGCAAAGCTCTTGGCAAGCTCCTCGTCGGTCGGGATATAGTCGGTCATTTCGCCGTTGTGGAAGCGTTCGTAAGCGACCATATCGAAGTAGCCGGTGCCGGTCAGACCGAACACGATGTTTTTGGCTTCGCCGGATTCCTTGCATTTTTCGGCTTCGTCGATGGCAACCTTGATCGCGTGCGCGCTCTCCGGCGCGGGAAGGATGCCCTCGACGC
>JAFUDD010000454.1 GCA_017459315.1 Clostridia bacterium
ACGGTGCCGTTCATGTTCATCGGCATCCCCATCAACAGGCGGCACGGGGCGTATTTTTGCAGCAGCTCCAGAATGTAGGCCACATCCTTTTTCGTGCTCTCGGTGCGCCAATAGGTTTCAAGCCCCTGCGCGGTAATGTTCAGCGCATCCGAAACAGCGACGCCGATCCTGCGATCGCCGACATCCAAGGCAAGCGTTCTCATTCGTGATTTTCCACGTAAAAGCGGACGAGCTCTTCCAAAAGATCGTCGCGTTCCATCCGCAGCACCAAATAGCGTGCGTTGTTGTGGCTTGTGATATACGTCGGGTCGCCGGAAAGCAGATAGCCCACGATCTGATTGACCGGGTCATAGCCCTTTTCCCGCATCGCGTGGTACACCGTCATCAGCACATCCTCGGGTGTGCGAATGTCCTTGGAAACGCGGAACTTGCGTGTGGTATCCATGTTGTTTTCCATCGTACATACCTCCAAATGTATTATAGCGGATTTACATTATATTTTCAACCCGTTCCGTGCATTTTTACGATTTTCGTCTGTACATTTTTCCGTATTTTGGGGAACGCATTGCGCCTCCTTGGCATACGATAGGGAAAAAGCAAACGGAGGTATTCGATGAAAAAACGAATGTATGCGCTTTTGTTGACGCTGCTGTTGCTGCTGCCCGTCGCCTGCGCAAAGCAGACGAACGAAGTGCCGGTTGTACGGCTGCATGAGGTGACGCGCTCGGTGTTCTATGCGCCGCAGTATGTGGCGGATGCGCTCGGCTACTTTGCGGACGAGGGGATCGCGGTGGAGATCACCACGTCCGGCGGCAGCGAAAAGGCCATGACCGCGCTTTTGGCGGGCGAAGCCGATATCTGCCTGGCCGGACCGGAAACCGGCGTCTACGTGATCGGCGAGGGCAAGGCCGATCATCCGGTTATCGTTGGTCAGCTCACCAAGCGCGACGGCTCGTTTTTGATCGCGCGCACGCCAACCGACGCGTTTTCGTGGAACGACCTTGTCGGCAAGACCGTGATCGGCGGCAGAGCGGGCGGCATGCCGATCATGACCCTGCGCTACGTGATGGCGCAAAACGGCCTCACGGACGGGGAGAACTGCACGGTGATCGACTCGATCCAGTTCAACCTGATGGCGGGCGCGTTCGAGGGCGGCGAGGGCGATTATGTGACGCTGTTCGAGCCGACCGCGACCGAATTCCAGAACGCGGGCAAGGGGTATATCGTTGCCAACATCGGCCTTGCATCGGGCGAGGTGCCGTATACGTGCTACTTCGTGACGCCCGAAAACCGGGAAGCGCCGAAAACGCAGGCGTTCCTGCGCGCCATCTACCGCGCGCAGCAATGGATGCGCACCGCGACCGACGACGAGATCGCCGCGGCCATGCAGCCGTATTTCCCGGATACCTCGCTCGACAGTCTGCGCATCGTCGCCCGCTCCTATCGGGAAACCGATTCTTGGAAAACGGAGCTGACGATGGACGAAGCCGACTATGCGCGTCTGCTCGAAATCATGGCGTTCAACGGCGTGCTCGATACCCGTCCCGATTTTGCGGAACTGGTCGATAACGACGCGGCCCTTAAGGCGATGGGAAAATAAACAGGCAAACAGAAACAGTCCCCGCAGCAAAGCGGGGACTGTCGGTTTTGGATCGGGTTACGGGGCCGGGGTTTCCGTGGCGGCGTCTGTGATGACCGGCTCGGCGGTCGCATCGGCGCTGTTGGCCTTTTCTTCGACCTTGGCCGCGAGCAGCTTCAGCGTAGCCGCGCCGGCGACGCCGTCGGACTTGATGCTGCATGCCTTCTGGAACGAACGCACGGCGTCGACGGTGTTGCGGTCATAGCTGCCGTTCGTCTTGCTGAGGTAGCCGAGCGCCACGAGCTTTTCCTGCATCGCGGTGACGAGCATGCTGTCATACAGCTTCTGGTCGGTATCGCCGCTCTTCATGAAGAACGCGATCGCGTCCTCGGCAAACAGCTTTTCATAGGTCTGCGGGCCGACATAGCCGTCCCATGCCTTGACGCTGTCGGTAAACGTGCGGTACTGGAACCGCTTGACGGCGTTGACCGTGGCGGTGTCATACAGCTCGTCGTTCGTGGCGGGCATCTCCATATAGCCAAGCTCGACCAGCCGGGAACGAATCATCGGCACGGCGGCATCGCGCTCGTTGGGCTTGATCGTCTGCGTCAGCGTCGGGACGCTCGTCACGGTCGGCACAACGTAAGGTGTAGCGGTCGGCTCGGTGACCTCCGGCGTGGCCGTAGAGGTATCCGGCTCGGCGGTATCGGCCGGCGCGATGGTATCGGTCGCGGCCTTGGTCGGCTCCGTGTCACCCGCCTTGCAGCTCTTGGGCAGCACGACGATCAGCACGATGATCGTGACGATCACGGCAAGCGCAATCACGCCCGCGACGATGCGGGTCAACAGCGGCAGCTTGAAGAAGCGCCGGATCAGCTTTTTCAGCTTGCGCTTGAAGGATTTTTTCTTTTTCTTCTTGGGCTTCGGCGGTTCTTCCACGACCTCCTCGGGAGCAGGCTCAAGCTCGTCGAACAGGTTGTCCGCAGCCTCGGTTTCTTCTTCTTCGGGAGCAATCAGCAGATCGTCCGGATTCCTGTAGTCTTCCATAGCGCCTCCTTATCCAATGGGATACTCCCCCCTAAAGGGACATACGTTCCCACAATTCCAAAGATACAAGGATACTATAACATATTTTTTACATATTTGCACCGGTAATATGTTAATAAAATTCGAAAAAAGTATGAATTTTCCAAAGAATCCGGCATTTTTAAGCGCCTGTGTCCGATTTTCGGGACAGTTTCGGCGGCGTCGTCCAAATGAAAACCCCGCCGTTTATGCAGCGGCGGGGCAAGGTGAAACGATGGGATCATTATTTGCATGCGATCACGACGCTCGTTTGCCGTCCGATCTCCAGCGTCGTGCCGTCGAGCGAAGCATCCTCGACGCCGATCACGGCGCGCAGGTCGCCGAGCGTGTAGCCGAGGCCGCCGAGGTCAACGGTCTTATACGACGTCGTCGTGTTGTGGATTACAAGGACGGTTTCGCCGTTCAGCGTCGCGGCAAAGCCGCCGACCTTGGTATCGGGGAATTCGAGCGCCGTATAGGTGCCGTGCGCGATGGCCGGATTCGCCTTGCGGATCATCAGCAGCGTCTTATAGTAGGTATACAGGCTGTCCGCATCCTTGATCTGTTCGAGCGCGGGCGCATCGACCTTTTTGGACACATCGTAGGTCGTGCCCTCCGGGTCCTTCACCGCGTCGTCGTCGCCCCACGGCATAGCGAGACGCCGGTTCGCGTCGGTGTTCGCGCCCCCGCGGGAGCCGCGCATGCCGATCTCCTCGCCGTAATAGAGGAACGGCGAGCCGGGCCCGAGCAGATACAGGTTCGCGGCAATGCGCATCCGGC
>JAFUDD010000455.1 GCA_017459315.1 Clostridia bacterium
AATTCGCCGAGCATATCGTCGGTGTATAGGCGGTCGTCCGCATGTTTGCACTTTGGAACGAGCTTTAAGGTCGCGTCCTCGCCGTTGGCCTTTAAGATCGCGTCGAGCTTGACCGACTGGAGGTGTGACACCGTGAGATCCGCGTCGCCGTGGATGATCAGCGTCTTCAGGCCCGGATTGCCGTTTTCGCGGTTGGTCGCATGATACAGGACGTTCGCTTCGTTGCTTTCATAGTCCGTCCAGTCCTTTTGCGCCTTGCGGAGCCAGTATTCCTCGAACGAATCGAACTCGCCGGTGACGTCGTTCGCCCAGCCATTCGCCATCTTCACGATCCACAGCGGCGTACCCTCCGCCACGAAATCCTCGTCGAAGGTGTTGAAATCGAGCACGCCGTAGTAATCCACAAGTGCGTCGAACGACGGCATCGTGAATCGCTCGGCCTCCGTCTCGCCGATGCACGGCACTTCCGTGTACGCATCGGGCGCGGTTAGCGCCGTAAACGTGGCAAGATAGCCGCCCGCGGATTCGCCCCAGATCGCAATGCGTTCCGCATCGAAGCCGTATGTTTCGGCGTTATGCACAAGGAACCGCACAGCGGCCTTGACATCCGCGCACGCCGCCGGGAACGGCGCTTCCTGCGCAAGGCGATAGTTGATGCTTGCGCACGCAAAGCCGTGATCGCGGAAATAGCGGTACATATATTGTGCCTGCTTCGTCTGCGAATCGCCGGACACGAACCCGCCGCCGTGCACCAGCACGAACAGCGGCGCTTTTTCGGGCGTGTTCGGGACGTAGAGATCAAGATATTGCGCGTCGGAGCCGGTCGCATACGGGACGCGTTCATAGGCTGTGCCGCCTGCCCACGTCGTCGAATCGTCGATGGGGAGATTCGGGGCAAACGCGTTGCACCACACCTGCCGCACCGCATAGCGGTTCACAATCAAAACGAGTGCGAGCACCACGACAACTGCCAATACGATATACAGCCAAACCGGCTGTTTCCTTTTCTTTTCCATCATGTCCTCCGTCAAAAGATCTTTTGAAGATAGTTATATAAGGCCAAATGCCAGTCCCCGATGGAATGGTAGCGCATCGGAAACATGTCGAAGCTTGTGTTGACGCCGTAGACGAGGCGCGGCTCAAGGTCGGTCAGCATCCGGTAGCCTGCGACCTGCGCCGGCATACCGAAATCGAAATTGCCGGTCGTCATATAAAAGTAGTGGATCGGCAGATCCTTCCATGCATCGGATTGAATCGTCTTTTGGAAGTAATCCGCCGTCGTGCGGAACGCGGAGAACATGCCGAAGTAGGAGAAATAATCGAGACTTCCGCAGAACGCGGAATGGCAGGTCGTGACTGCCCCGCGCGACAGGCCAGCAAACGCGCGGTGGTCGCGGCTGTCGGCAAAGCCCGCTTCGTCAACGGTTTTCGCGTAGGTGCTGTACTTGGATTCCACGGCGGGCATCAGATCGTTTCGCAGCTCGTCGCGGAAGGAGAACGTCAGCGCGTCGAGATTGCCGAGCGATTCGGTGCAGTCGCCCTCGGTGTAGAACGTCGGCGTCACGACGATCAGCGGTTCGATCTCGCCGGTTTCGATCAGCCGGTCGAGCATGACCTTGTTGTAGCCGTGTGTTTGCAGCCAGTAGTTTTCATCGTCGCCGGTGCCGTGCATTAAATACAGAATGTTATACGGCTTTTCGGCGTCATACCCATAGGGTAGATAGACGAGCGCGCGCTTTTGGACGGCGCGGCTGTCGGTCGCGTAGGCCTTGGTGTCGTAGACAAGTTCCTCCAATGTGCCTTTATGCGCAGCTTCCGTCGCATCAAACGTCGTCGGCACCGCCCAAAGCTGTCTTTTGGCGTGACCGGTCCATGCCTTATCCGTCCGCGTATGCAAGCCCCATGTCAGCAGGAATGTGATGAGAATGACCGCCATCGCGCCGAGCGGCAGAAGGGGCAGCTTGTTGGATTTCTCCTTTTTCCAAAGCAGCAGCGCGGTGCCGCCCACTGCCCACAGTGCGCAGACGATGGCTTCGGGCAGGAACAGCATGTTGCAGTTGCCGAGATTTGCATACGCAGCCGAGACCATGTTGAAATACAGCACAAAGCACAGCACGGCGCCGAGCAGCATCAAAAACGGCATTCTCCCCCGCCATGCGGCATAGCCCAAGAGCAGTACAAGCGCCTCGATCACAAGCAGCGTCACAAACGGTTCGAGCGCCCCGAGCACGATATACTGCACCGTCTGCACCGCAAACAGGGCACAGAGCAGCCAATACGCCCAAAGCCCGATCCGGTCGGTCAGGGTTCCCTTTTGTTTTTCCATTTTCTCCTCCGATTCGATGATTCTCCCGCATGGGAGGGGAGGCATCAAAGAACGCGGGCCTCTCCCCCGTTTTTTCATGTCTCCGTTCGGAAAGGACGGCGGCAGCTTTTATGCCGCCGCCGTCTTATGGTTGGTTGCCTTATTTCTCTCTCTTTGCTACGCCGAGGAACGCGCCGATCACGGCGATCAGCCACGCAACGCCGGTGAAAGCGGCAAAGGTGATGAAGCCGGTCAGGTTGGTCTGCGGATTCAGGCCTGCATAGACAAGACCCATTTCGTTGACCATCGGGGCAATCGAGACGCCGAGCGCCGCCATCAGCAGCACCGCGTGCGCGGCTGCAAGCAGGTTCGGAATCTCCTTGCCGAGCGCAACCGCGAGGGCA
Source organism: Clostridia bacterium (assembly GCA_017459315.1). The sequence goes on from JAFUDD010000455.1 coordinate 2,710, forward strand.
AGCGCGCCCGCACCGACGATGGCTGCAATGATCAGCAGCGTGTAGGTCTGCGGCGCCTTGATGTAGGCGAAGTTGTACAGGATCGCGCTGACAATCGCAAGGACGGTCGAAGCGCAAACGAGGGCAAAGCCGATAAAGGATACCTTATTTTTCATGGTTACGACCTCCTTACGCTTTCTTTTCCTTCTTCGGGAGCAGGGATGCGACATACCACAGGCAAGCCGCCGCCGTCAGAACACCGAAGCAAACGTTGACCGCAATCAGCGTGACCTCCCACCACGGATAGACGCGAACGATACGGGTATCGGTCGTGATGCCGTTCATGGTGTTGGAGTTGACGAACGTGTACAGGTCGTACTTCAGCATCTGCTTCAGCTCCTGCTGGAACGCGGTGTCCTTCTGGATCTTCTTCATGTTGTCCGCCGACACCGGATCGCCGATGATGGATTCCGCATAGGCGTTCTCGGTGAGACAGCCGCCGCCGCCCGCGAACGTCACGTCACGCCAGTTCATGTATTCCGGTCCGTTGATCATGTCGGTGACGACATAGCCGGTGTAACCCCATTCGTTGCGGAGGATACCGGTGAGCAGGCCGCGGTGTGCGCCGGCATACACGGTGCCGAGGCGGTTGAACGCGGTCATAACGCCCTGCGCGTAGTTGCCTTCCAATGCGCCCTGGAAGCCTCTCAGCTCGATCTCACGGGCTGCCTGCTCGGAGATGAACGTGGACGTACCGGAGCGGTTGGCTTCCTGATGGTTCAGCGCGAAGTGCTTCGGCTCCATCATGAGGCCCTTGGACTTGCCGCCCTTGCAGACCGCAACGCCCATGAGGTTGGTCAGCATAGCGTCTTCGGAATAATACTCGTGGTTACGCGAGCAGTAGGTAGCACGGTGGTTGTTGAGGCCCGGTCCGAACAGCGAGGAAGCGTTCGCCCACAGGGAGTCTTCACCGAACAGCTCGCCTTCGCGCTCGACGAGCTCCTTATTGAAGGTTGCCGCAACGACCGGTTCGGTCGGCATCGTCGGCATCTGCCACATGGCGTATTCATTGTCCGGCCCGACATAGGTGGGTTCGGAGGATTCGGACGCCGTCCAGTTGGAGGTGTAGCCCGGCACCTGATCAGACACGAAGCCGACAGGACCGTCATAGATCGCAACCACATGGAGACCGATCGAGTTCAGCGGCTCGAAGTTGCCGCCGGCACCCGCCATGAACGCAACCGCTTCTTCGAGCGTAACGTTCTCCAGGAGTTCATCCCACGCCGGATCGTCGATCGGGAGGGACCCTGCATAGTTGCCGTTTTCGTCCGTGACGAGCATATCGATGAGCCGCATGCCGTTGTTTGCGCCCCACGTCTCGCCCGCGCCGTTTTCGGTCAGTTCATAGACCTGGTTCTTCAGGTTCTTCAGCATCGCGTCGTTCGCGGTGATGCCCCAAACGGGCTCCCAGCCCTTGGTCCAGTCCGCACGGGTGATGAATTCCACGCCGCGCTCCGGCAGCAGTTTACGGATATCGCCGTCCTGCAGCTGGTTCTGGACGCCAACGGAATAGGTTTCGATGTCCTTGCTGCCGATGGTGACCTTCTTCGCCGCATCCGCAGAA
>JAFUDD010000456.1 GCA_017459315.1 Clostridia bacterium
CCGCAAAGAATTGAACCTCCAAGAAATCCTGTTCGGACAGCTTTTGCTGATCTTTTTGCGCACAATAGCCGACAAAGTACGATACGCGCTTTGTGCTGTGAATACTGCTCATCGGAGCGGCCAGTGCACTCCACGGCACAAGGTCGGCTTTTTGCGCCGTCAGCTTGTCTCGCTCGGCAAGCAAACTTGTTTTTTCGTGCAACAACGCTTCGACCTTATCGGTCACGGCGGCGGCTTTATCGGCATCGGCGCGAATCGAAGAAAGCGATTCCTCCCGTTTCTGCGGCGTAAAGAAGCTCTTCTTCTTCGCATACGGCTTAACCGCGTCGATTGAATCGTTCAATCGCTGCATGCGATCCTCGGCCTTTTCGAGCTTTGCGCTTGGCGCATCGCCCTCGGTCACGCCGATCACCTCGACCGAACCGACCTTCTGCAAGGCTTCGAGCAGCCGTTCCTCTTCCGATTGCAGCGCCACAAGCGTCAGGCGCTTCATCGAGACAATCATACCGTTGCTTTCACCCTTTCCATAAGATATGAAACCGCTTCCGGCAGACGATCAAGCGCAGCGGCACGAACAGCCGCCTTATCCGCATCGACCGAGGCCAAAATTGCCTTTGCGTTCGACTCTCCCTCGGCTTCGGCGGCGGCAAGCGCGTCTGCGGTCTTTTGCCGCTCGGCCTTCAGAGCTTCGGCAACCGCATCTTCCGCTTCGGCTTTTGCATTCGCGATCTGATCGCGTGCCGCGGCGTTTGCTTCTTCTATCATCCGATCTGCCTGCTTTTCGGCTTCGGCAATACGTTCCAGCATGGTTGGCATGGGTTTCCTCCATTCGCACAAGCATTCTCTTGTTCTCATGCTTAATCAATATGGTATTATAGCAAAAAACGATCCGTTTGTACAGTATGCAAACGGATCGTTTTGTTCAATTTTTGGTAATCTTTTCTTTTGCATTGACGCGTGTAAAGCCGGATGCGCGCAACAGACGGTTCATGTAGGCCAAGCCCTCATCGCTTGTTTCGATGCCTTCGGCAAGGATGATATCGCACGTGTGGCCGATATCGCGCAATTCACGGAACAGATTGGCGCACATCGTAACCGGATGCTCCCGATCTCCGATCTCGGTTGCATCGACGCCGCGATAGCGAAAATACGTTTGCTTCGAGGCGAGAATTTCTACACGCTTGCCCTGCTCCAAATAATCATAATACAACGACAGAGCACATTTTGCGGTGTCCTCCGGCGTGCCGTCGATCACAATCACCTGCGCATCGGGCGCATAGTGCTTATACTTCATGCCCGGCGAGGCCGCTACCTCCCGTTCGCCGAGCGGCTTAAGGATACTCGGCGCAAGGCGCACGGGGCCGATCACTGCTTCCAGCATTTCTTTCGTTACAGCGCCGGGTCGCAGGATCATCGGTTCGCCCGTCAGCGTCAGCACGGTGGATTCGACGCCATATTGGCAGGGCCCGCCGTCGAGTATCAGCGGAATCCGTCCATCCATATCCTCC
>JAFUDD010000457.1 GCA_017459315.1 Clostridia bacterium
GAACAGAGGAACGGTGTCGGAAAAGATACAGGCAGGTTCTGCCGAAAAAGTCTCTTTTTGCAAGGGCAGCCGGCGGAATTGCCGGCGGCGGATCATGATACAGAATAACTATATTATAAAATAATTCTACTGTCAATATACTCCTTTCTCCGTTTTGTCCGGTTTTCACTCGTGCAAAGGCGCCGAAGCGCCTTCGGAAGCCCGTTTGTCGGAAGGACGCGCCGCGCTGCTTTTCGGGGCGGCGCTTTGTCTGCAAAAGTTTGCGATTCGGGGTTGAAAACGACGGATCGCTGTCGTATAACAGTTAATAAAACTAACCGACGTCCGGCCCGTCCGTCTTTTCGGGCGGGCAGCGATTCGGACATGCGGATGAAAAGCAGATCTTCCGGCTTCCGCCCGCCGTAAAAAGCGGCTTCGGGCGGGTCGCACGGAGCATGAGGAGGCATAATGGCAAGAAAGGATTCCAATCATCAGAAGGTATCCATGGATGTTTTTTGTCATGATGTCTGAAAAGCCTGCTGATATTCTTATTTAACGGATGCAGATCTGCTTGTGGGAGGCAAAGAAGCATCTATCACGGTGACTACAATTTGACTACATAAATGAGCAAATTCCTCCATTTTTGCTATGGAACAGCGAACTTATCAGGAAGCGATTCTTCCCTAAAATACTGGGGTATTCCGGTATTTCAGTTTTTTTCATATCCGTTCGGTGCCGCTTCGACTCTGAATACCGGAAGTTCGAGTACGCGGCGTTTCATTCTGTGCCCTCAATCCTAACTATAGACCTTGCGTCAAAAGAATCGCCCCGCTTGTCGGTATCGCATCGAAGCACCGATCAGCGGGGCGCTATGTATTTTGAAAGGGTATGGCGGTCAGTTTAGGCTGATCCAGCTTTCATCTGCGGGATTGTCGCGGAAAGCCAAGAGCGCCGGGATCTGCTCGGCGCGGATATAGCCCGCGCCGGCGGCGACGGTCAGCAGCGTGTCATAATCGGAAGCCGACACGTTGACAAGATTGTGCTCCGCAAGGCGGTCGGCGGCTTTCTGCATCCCGTAGGTGAAGATCGAGACAATGCCGAGCACCTCGGCGCCGGCGGCGCGCAGCGCTTCGCATACATCGACGACGCTGCCCGCGGTGGAGATCAAGTCCTCCACGACGACGACCTTGGTGCCGGGGTCGCAGCGGCCCTCGATCTGGTTCGTGCGGCCGTGATCCTTCGCCGTTGCGCGAACGTAGCCCATCGGGAGCTCGAGAATCGTGGCGACGATGGCGGCATGCGCGATGCCCGCGGTGTTCGTCCCCATCACGGCCTGACAATCGGGATAGTGGCGGCGGATCAGTTCCGCCAGCGCGTTTTCCACATCGGTGCGCACCGCAATGTCCGACAGCGTCAGGCGATTGTCGCAATAGATCGGGGCCTTGATGCCGCTCGCCCATGTGAACGGCGCATCCGGCCGCAGAAAGACGGCTTTGATTTTCAAAAGATCGGCAGCAATTTCGCGTTTCATGCAATGCCCTCCGCAAATTCCCGGCTTGCGCGGTGATAGGCCTCGACCGGATCGGCAGCGTCGGTGATCGAACGGCCGACGACGATGAACGTGGAGCCGAGCTCATGCGCGAGCGCCGGGGTCGTTACGCGCTTCTGATCGCCCTTGGCGTCATTCGCAAAACGGATGCCGGGCGTGACGGTGATAAAGTCCGGCCCGCACGCCTTGGCGACCAGCCCCGCTTCGAGCGGCGAGCAAACAACGCCGTCGCAGCCTGCTTCCTTGGCGTTTTGCGCATAGTGACGTACGGTGTCCTCCATCGTATGGTCGATCCAAAGCTCGCGCCGCATCACGTCCTCGCTCGTGCTCGTCAGCTGTGTGACGGCAAGCAGCAGCGCCTTGGAGCCTTTTTCGTCGAGCGCGCGGCGGGCGGCCCGCATCATTTCAATCGAACCGGCGGCATGGACGTTCACCATGTCCACGTCCAGCTCAGCCAGCTTCAGCATCGACTTATAGACCGTATTCGGAATGTCGTGCAGCTTGAGGTCGAGGAAAATGCGGTGTCCGCGCGCCTTGATCTCACGCACGATCGCGGGGCCGTTGCCGTAAAACACCTCCATGCCGATCTTTTCGAACGGCTTGACATCGGTAAACTGATCCAAAAAGGTCAGCGCCTTTTTCTGATCCTGAAAATCACATGCGATAATGACTTCTCCCGTCATCGGTATGCCCTCCCTGTTAATGCCTGTATGGATGAAACGCCAAGCTGATGGAGCCGCGTTTGTAAATCGTTTTTGATCTTGACGATGCACAGCGGGTCGATCAGATTCTGCGTTCCGATCTCGACCGCGCTTGCGCCCGCCGACAGCATCTCGATCACATCGTCCGCCGAAGCGACGCCGCCGCAGCCGATGATCGGGATATGCACGTGCGGATAAACCTGATACACGCGGTACAGCGCCATCGGGAAGATACCCGCGCCGCTGACGCCGCCGGTCACATTGGCAAGGATCGGCTTGCCTGTGCGCGGATCGAGCCGCATGCCTAAAAAAGTGTTCAACCGCACCAGTCCGTCCGCACCCGCGTCCTCGAGCGCCTTGCACATTTCAACAAGATCCGGGCATTGCGGCGTGCATTTGACGTAGACCGGCTTGGTCACGACGCGCTTGACGGCCGTCAAAACCTCGACCGCCGCTTTCGGATCGGTGCCGAAGCTCATGCCGCCGCCGTGGACGTTCGGGCACGAAATGTTCAGCTCGATCATGCCGACAAGCGGCTCCGGATCGAACCGCGCCGCGCACTTTGCATATTCCTCCACGGAGAAGCCGCCGACGTTGGCCAGCACCTTGCCGCGATAAATCTTTTCGAGCGCCGGAAAAATCTCGGTCACGACCGCGTCCACGCCGGGGTTCTGCAGCCCGACCGCATTCAGCATTCCGCCGCCGTATTCCGCAATGCGGGGCAGGGGATTGCCGTTTCGCGGATGCAGCGTCGTCCCCTTGATCGAAAAGCTCCCGACCTCGTTGATGTCGTAGAAATCCAGATAATCGAACCCGTAGCCGTAGGTGCCGCTTGCGGGAATCAGGGGATTATCGAGCGTGACGCCCGACAGCGTTACCGTAAGCTCGCCCATAGAATCTCCTCCCGGTCGAACACGGGACCGTCCTTGCAGATGCGGCGCATCCCGCTTTTCATTTCGACGGCACAGCCCATGCATGCGCCGAAGCCGCAGCCCATCCGCGCTTCGAGCGAATACTGCCCGCTGCTTTTGAGCACCTTGTCTGCCGCCTGCAGCATCGGCAGCGGCCCGCATGCGCAAAACGGCATGGCGTCGAGGTGATGTCGCTGCACAAGCAAGACGGCATTTTCGCCCTCGCTGTCATAACCGTAATAGGCGTGCACCGGCAGCGAACGCAGCTCATCCCAGAACAGCGCTTCCTTCGGCGTTTTAAAGCCGAACACGACGGTAACATGCACACCGTTTGCAGCTGCCGTCCGGATCAGTCCCAGCATCGGCGCACAGCCGATGCCGCCGCCGAGCACCAACAGTTCGCTGCCCGGTTTGGGAATCGTGAACCCGTTGCCGAGCGGCAGCAGCGCCGAAAGCGTCTCGCCTTTGTAATCGCGCAGCAGCCGCGTGCCCTTGCCCACGGCGCGGTAAACGACGCGCAATTCATCCCCGTTCGTCTCGCAGATCGACAGCGGGCGGCGCAGCGGCACGCCGGGAATCGAAAGATTCAAAAACCGGCCGGGCTGCACCGAAACGGGTACGTCGGGGCGCAGCCGCAGCGAATAGGTATCGGGCGCGATTTCGTCGTGCCCGAGGATTGTGCAAATGGATTCGACCGCCATGGTTATGCGCGGTACACGGTTTCGTCGAGCGCGTTTTCGCTCTTGGCCACCGCCATGGCGCACGCGCTGTCGCCGACGACGTTCAGCGCGGTGACAAGCATTTCAATCGGGCGGTTGATCGCAAGGATCAGGCTGTACGCCATCAGCGCCAGTTCGCTGTCGAATCCGACGCCGGACAGGATCGTGAACAGGATGACCGCGCCCGCGCCCGGAGCGGCGGGAGTGCCGACCGAAGCGATGATCGCCAGGACGCCGATCAGAAGCAGCGTCGGGAAGCTGAGCTCATAGCCAGCGCAGCCCGCAATGAAGATCGTCGCAATGACCTGCATGATCGCGGTGCCGTCCATGTTGACGGTCATGCCGAGCGGCAGGACGAACGAAGCGATTTCCTCATGCACGCCGAGCTCCTCAACGGTGGTTTTCAGGTTCAGCGGCAGCGTTGCGGCGCTCGAGGAGGTCGAGAAGCCGAACAGCGCGACCTTGCCGATCTTTCTGACAAACGGCAGCGGGTTAAGGCCCGTGAAGATTTTTACGACGAGCGCATAGCCGACGAACAGGACGAGCAGCAGCAGCGCCACAGTCAGCAGCACATACGCGATGGCGGGACGCAGGTGCGATACGCCGTAGGCCGCGCAGGTGCGGGTAATCAGGCAGAAGATCGCAATCGGGCCGAAGTGATCGACGACAAAGCCGAGCACCTTGTTGATGATTTCGCTGATCTCCTCGCAGAGCTTCGGCAGAACCGTGATTTTTTCCTTCAGCGCATTCACCGCGAGGCCGACCGCAACGGCGGTCACGACGATCGCGAGCACGCCCCCGTTATTGGACAGCGCGGAAACGAGGTTGTTCGGTACGGCGTTGAGGATGATCAACAGCGGGTTGCTGCCGGTGTTGCCCGCGCTGCCCGCCATATCGAGCGCCGTGTTGCGGAACGCGCCGAGGTTGAACGCCACCATGCCGACAATTGCCGCAAGGACGATCGAAACGACGGTCGTGAGTAAAAACATACCGATGGTCTTGGACGAGATGCGGCCGAGCTTTCTCGAATCGGAGATCCGAAGCATAGCCAGCACAATGCTCGTGAACACCATCGGTACGATAACCAGCTGCAGCGCCTTGACAAAGAGCTGCCCGATCAGGTAGAACAGGCCGATCGCCTTTTCATTGCCCGCCGCGGAAATATCCGCAAACAACAGATTGTTGATCGTGTTCCATGCCGCCGTGTTGCCCGCTGCGGTCAGCGATTCGCGCAGCGCGATCACGCCGAGTCCGCACACCACCGCCGCGACCATCGCGACCAGCATCTTCACCGTCAGCTTTCTTGCCCCTTGCTTTTGCATCTGTTTAACCTCCCGATATAATAGCAGCCTTCACAGCGCCGGAGCACCGTGAAGGCAGGATAAACAGACATGGCTCGCGCGCAGCTTTGCGCCGAATCCCGTTATGATCGCCTTCACAGTATCCCGTACTGTATTAAAGTCGCTTTTCGGAATGATTATAAAGACAGATTCCGCGTCTGTCAAGCGAAAATCAGAACTTTGCCGTTTACTTTACGGGATTCTTGCGTGCGGTTTACAAACGTAGAAATAAAAAATCCGCCCGCAAAGCGGACGGATCAAAACGAAAGGGTTCAGCCGTTAAGTCCCTGTACGACGCCGGCGATGAACGAAATCACATACAGCACCGTCACGACGATCGAGACGATCAGACCGATCTTCTGCAGAATGTTCGCCGCCTTCACCATGCCGCCGGTTGCGCCTGCCGCTGTGGCCTTTTTATTCTTGCCGCCCGCGATCAGCGAAAAGATCAGACCGAGAATACCGGAGCCGGAAAAAGCTGTGCCGAGAATGCTGAAAATTAAACCGCTTTTTGCAAGACCCTGCTGTTCCGCAGTATTTTGAACCTGTTCCATACTATACCTCCTATGGTTTGTTCGTTATAAAAGTATAACATATTGATATAACGCTTGTCAATAACTGCGCCGTAAATGGCGGCTTCTTGCTCAAAATTGCTTGGTGATCGTCATATTGACCGAGCCGGCCAGCACACCGATTTTGATTTCGTCGGCAAGGCGCTTCAAAATGGACTGGTCAAAGCCGTCCCATTGCCGTTCATGCGGAAGGCTCTCCATCGGGTTTCCATGAAAATCGAATCCGATGCCGTCGGCTTCGGTGCTCAGCGCGACCTCGAACGCGTTCACGAGCAAGCCGATAAAGCTGTGCGCCGCCTCGTTTTTGCCGGAGCTCGACGCGCTGATCAGCTGATACCGCTTGATCGCGTCCATCTTGGTCTTGGCCGAAAGGTGCAGAGTAACGCGGCGATCCTCCGCTTCCGCCCAATACTGCGCCGAGAACGTCCCCGTAATGCTGCGCACCATGCTCATCAGCTCCTCGGCCAGCAGCCGCAGATGCAGCTGATCCTTGGGCGAAAGAGCGAGGCAGCAGCCGAGCTGCTCCGTGCTTTTCAGAACCTCGGCAAGGCCTGTGCCTTGGTTGTCTACCGCAATGCTGTCGGTTTTCATGCATCCGCCTCCGGTGCGAACCGCTTGAAAATCACCATCTCGACGGCGTTGCCGTTGATGGAAATGCGGATCTCGTCGGCGAGTCGCGCCACGATGGACTTTTCAAGCTCGTCCCATGCGTCTGCGGCTTCTTCGCCGTTGGCCGCGATGGTTTCCTTATAGTTTTGCAGCGACCAGCTGCCGATAGCCGTGTGCAGTCCGACGCCGACCGGCGCGTCGAACGCGCCCGAATCCGTATGCACAAAGCCGTAGTCATACACGCTCGGCTCATGCGCAAAGACCGGCTCGGACATCTGCGTGACAAGATCCCACAGCTTGCCCATAAAGCCCTTGGCGACTTCGTTTTTTCCGCTCGTCGAGGCCTTCAAAAGCGCCTCGCGCTTATCTGCGTCCATCCGCGTCAGCGTGGAAAGATGCAGCTCGAAGTCCTTGCCTTTGGACTCGATCCAAAAATCCGCCTTCGCTTCGCCGACGATGGAGCGCAGCATGCCGGTCATTTCCTCGGCCAGCAGCTGCAGCCGCATGGCTTGCTTCTTTGTCAGATCCCGATATCGGGCAACTGCTTCGGTTTGCCGCAGCGCCTGCGCAAAGCTCTCCTCACTGCCGTCGATCAAAATAACATCCGTTTTCATGATGGATTCTCCCGTCTGCCCGTGCAAGATACGGTTTTGCACAAGCTGTATTATAAGCAGTATAGCAAAATTCGCCGGGTTTTTCAATACCGCGGCGCAAAACAACGCACAACGGCGGAAAAACGGGCAGCGCATTTTCGAAAATTCGGTAGTGACTTTTGGCGCGGGATATTGTATGCTGAAAGATAGATGGGCGGCGCAGCTGCCGAGAAGGAGAAACGGTATGCCTAACATGGTATTTGATACGGTGCCGAGCAGCGACGAGGCGCTGCAGGAATTTGTGGATTCGGTCGAAAGTCTCGGTCTAAAGCAATGGCTGATCGGGATCGGCCTCTTTTTGCTGCTGCTGATCGTGACGCATTTTCTCATGCGCCTCTTTACCAAGCGGCTCGATAAGTCCGAGCGCATCAGCAAGTCGCTGCATACCGTGCTTGTCACGGTGGTGCGGTTCGCGCTGATTTTGGCAAGCATTCTGATTGCAAGCAACGCCGTCGGCATTTCCCTGTCGGGCGTGCTCGTTCTGTTCGGCGTGCTCGGTGCGGCGGTCACGCTTGCGGCGCAGGGCATCCTCAGCAACATTGCGGGCTGCATCATTCTGCTGTCCGGCCGGATGTTCGAGGTGGACGACTATATCGAAACGCCGTCCGGCTCCGTCACGGTCAAGGAGATCAACCTTCTGAACACAAAGCTGCTGAGCTACGAGGGCGCAACGATCTATATTCCGAATTCCGTTCTCTATACCGAGCCGGTCACGAACCAGTCCGCGTATAAAAAGCGCCGCGCCAACATCACATTCCGCATCTCGAATGCCTACGGTCCAGACGCCGTGCGCGAGGCCGCGATGGAGGCCACGACAAAGATACCTTACATCCTCGACGATCCCGCACCGCTGCTTGTCGTGTCCGGCTACTCCGCGGGCCACGTCAACTATACGCTGCTGTCGTGGGCAACCGCGGACAACTATTGGCCGATGCGCAACGGTCTGACCGAGCAGCTGTACGCTTCGTTCAAGGAGCACGGCATCGCTATGACGAACGAAAACTTTTCAATTGTCGTGCAGGATGCGTAAATTGCATTGATAACGAACAGCACCGAATCGCTTCGGTGCTGTGTTTTCGTTATAAGAGAAATCTTCTGCAAAACTCAGCAGCGGTAATAATCTCAATCGAATCGTATTGCTTCAAAACAAGCAAGTCTTTATCGCCGCTCACAATGTAGAGTGACTGGGAATCGACAGCACATTCCAAGAACATATCATCCGCCGGATCGCGTGAGGCATGGATCTCGGAGGTCGTTTCAATCATACGGAGCTTTTGGATGAACGGAGAAAGAACGGATGGCGACAATCGCCCTTGCTTTCGCATGATCATCTCTTCCACGACCCGTTGATATTCTTCTACAATCTCTGCCGATGCAAATGCCGTTACGCTGCGACTTGCAACAGCTTCCAAGACTAATCGCGGCGCGCCACCGAAAAAAGTTCCGGAAATAACGACATTGGTATCAATCACAATGTTCATTTCTGCTTTTTCTCCCGCACCGAACGGATGACATCTTCCACATCGTCCTCCGTATAGCCGACGGATGCCGCCCAAGCCTGCGCTTCATCCAGCTTTGCTTTGAAATCATCTTCATCCGGAAGATGGAGTACCTTCAGCATGATAAAATCGTCTGAGGTGTAGGCAGCAAGATGGGAGCCGGGTTCGATGGAAAGGCTTTTCCGCATGGAAGCCGGAAGAACCACTTGCCCCTTGGAGGACACAGTCAGTACATCAATAGCCATCGCATAGACCTCCTTCGTAAGAATTTCTTACTTATAGTATATGCAAACGAAGACGAAAATGCAAGCAGAATCTGAAAAATGCGGGGAAATTTACGGCGCCGGGGTGCCGTAGACGGCGTGATAGGGGTTGTCCGGGTGCGGGTCGGTCGGGTCCCAGCCGTAGCCGTTCTTGTCGGTGTACGGCTCTTCCCAGATCACGGCAGGCGGCTTTTCGGGCGTCGGGCCGACGGCCTTGGTGACGAGCACGGTTACGGAACGGTTTTCGGTCAGCTCATAGATCCACTTTGCGTCGCGCACGGTCATACGAACACAGCCGTCGGAGGCGACGGTGCCTAACTTTTCGTATTTTTTCATGTTCGTCATGCGGTGGCCGAGCTCGCTGTCGCGTCCGGCTTCGGCGCTGATCGGAACCGAATGAAACAGGTGATGCGGCCGGAACCGGCACGCATAGAGCCCGTAGCACGGTGTTTCCTCGGTGCCGAGCAGCTTATAGGCATAGCGGTCATAGATCGCAAACTCCGCGGTCGGGGTATCGTGCTTGGCGCGCCCGGATGAGCAGATCATTACGCGCTCCTGAATCCATTCGCCGTCTTCCGAGCGAAACGCGACGACGCTCTGCGACGGCAAAAACACCGCAAGCATCCACTTGTCGTTTTCGGCGGGCGCTTTATCGGGCGTATACATCGGCAGCATACAGGCGCGAGTCAGCGCCTCGGCGCCCGGCACGACCGTGCCGCTTTCGTCGCAGGGGTAATAGGCCGGGTCGGCGTCGCCGAAGCGACCGTAGATCACGTAAGCGCCGGTCGCAGTCTCGCGCAGCATCGACGTTTTCGGGCCGCGCTCATAGCCTTTGCGCGGGCGCAGCTCGGATCGCAGCGTCATCGCCGTAAACGGCGGAGGCGTGGGCGTCGGTTCGGGGGTCGGCGTGGGAACGGGCGTCGGCGTGGGAACCGGCGACGGGGAAGGGGTCGGCGTCGGGGTCGGCGGCACGGCAGTCAGCTCGACTACGACAGCGGGCAGCGCAGTAGCGACAACGTCGATCTTCGGTTCCGTCACGGCAATGGACGGCGCTTCGGTCGGCGTCACGACCTTGATCGCGGGCGCAGGCGCCGCACAGCCGCACAGCAGCATAAGACTGAAAAAGAGCAACAAAAAGCATTTCATATCGAAAACCTCACAGCAGAGGATGGGAATATTTTCCTTCCTAATACAGCATAGCATGGCGGCAGGGGCCAGGCAAGGAAACTTTTTGTGACAAGCCATGCGTGCAATTCCGCGCTGTTTGCGTTGACTAACCCGTACGTACAAACTATGATGCTGTTGGGGAATAGACACTTCTAGCGGAAGGATATTTGCACAGATGCGATTGAAGGAATTGAAGATCGGACAAAGCGCGCGGATCACCGAGGTTGGCGGCGAAGGGGCGCTCCGACAGCATTTTTTGGATATGGGCATGATCCCGGGAACCGAGGTCACGCTGATCAAGTTCGCCCCGATGGGCGACCCGATGGAGCTGATGCTGCACGGCTATGAGCTGACGCTGCGCCTTGCCGATGCGGAAAAGATCGGCATAGAGCCTTGCGAAGCAAAGCCGAAGCCGGGCAAGACGGCGCATACGCCGCATGTGAGCTTTCACCCCGGCCTCGGCGAGGGCGGCAAGTTTCATCCCAAGGGCAGCGGCGATCCGCTGCCGGAGGGGACGACGCTGACGTTTGCTCTGGTCGGCAACCAGAACAGCGGCAAAACGACGCTGTTCAATCAGCTGACCGGCGCGAATCAGCATGTCGGCAATTTTCCCGGCGTTACGGTGGATCGCAAGGACGGGCAGATCAAGGGCCATCCGAATACGCTTGTGACCGACCTGCCCGGCATCTACTCGATGTCGCCGTATTCGCCGGAGGAAATCGTTTCCAGAAACTTTGTGCTCAAGGAGAAGCCGACCGCGATCATCAATATCGTGGACGCAACGAACATCGAGCGCAACCTGTACCTTACGATGCAGCTGCTGGAAATGAACGTTCCGATGGTCGTGGCGCTGAACATGATGGACGAGGTCACCAGTAACGGCGGCAGCGTGGATATCAACGCCATGGAAAAGCTGCTCGGCGTGCCGGTCGTGGCCATTTCGGCAGCGAAGAACCAGGGCGTGCATGAGCTGATCGACCATGCGCTGCATATCGCAAAATATCAGGAGCGTCCGTTACGGCAGGACTTTTGCGACGAAACGCAGAACGGCGGCGCGGTGCACCGCTGCCTGCACGGCATTGCGCACCTCATTGAGGATCACGCGAAAGCGGCGGGGCTGCCTGTGCGGTTTGCGGTAAGCAAGCTGATCGAGGGCGACGCCTTGATCGAACAGCAGCTGGCACTTGATCCGAATGAAACCGAAATGACCGAGCACATCATTCTGCAGATGGAGAAGGAGCGCGGCCTCGACCGCAGCGCGGCGATTGCGGACATGCGCTTTGCGTTCATCGCCAAGGTGGCCGAAGCGGCGGTGCGAAAGCCGCAGCAGAGCAAGGAACGCTTGCGGAGCGAACGCATCGACCGGATCTTGACCGGAAAATACACGGCGATCCCGGCGTTCATTCTGATCATGGGGCTGATCTTCTTCCTGTCCTTCAATGTGATCGGCGCGTTTTTGCAGGATCTTTTGGATCAGGGAATCACGGCGCTGTCGGGCGTCGTCGATACGGCGCTGACGAACGCGGGCGTCAACGCGGCGCTGCACAGCCTGATCACGAACGGCCTGTTCACCGGCGTCGGCAGCGTATTGAGCTTTTTGCCGATCATTGTGACGATGTTCTTTTTCCTGTCGATTCTGGAGGACAGCGGCTATATCGCGCGCGTCGCATTCGTGATGGACAAGCTGCTGCGAAAGATCGGCCTTTCCGGGCGCAGCATTGTGCCGATGCTGATCGGCTTCGGCTGCACGGTGCCGGCGGTGATGGCGACGCGAACGCTCCCGAGCGAGCGCGACCGCCGCATGACGATCCTGCTGACGCCGTTTATGAGCTGCTCGGCCAAGGTGCCGATCTATGGCTTCTTTGTCGCCGCGTTCTTCCCGCAGTACGGCTGGCTGATCATGGTCGGGCTGTATGTGCTCGGGATTCTGCTCGGCATCCTTGCGGCATTTCTGTATAAGGGTACGCTGTTTCGCGGCGAGGTCGTGCCGTTTGTCATGGAGCTGCCGAACTACCGTCTGCCCGGCATGACGAACGTCGTGCGGCTGCTGTGGGAAAAGGCAAAGGACTTTTTGCAGCGCGCGTTTTCGGTGATTTTGATTGCCACAATCGTGGTGTGGTTCCTGCAA
>JAFUDD010000458.1 GCA_017459315.1 Clostridia bacterium
ATCCATCTATTCGGAAATTCAGTACAAGTTGATCTGGAATAAATGGATGAGTTTCCACTTCGGATCAAGTTGAGCCGAAGTTCCACCGATACAATCAACTTCCTGCCAAGTTGGCAGGAAGTTGGAAATTATTCCCAAGTTGGGAATAATTTTTCTCCGGATCGCAACTTCGTCCCATCATGGGGCGAAGTTGCGATGCTGCAACGATCCAGCACAAAAACTTGTGATCAAGTTGAGCCAAGTACCTAAACCGATAAAAGGTCACATTGAAAAAGTCTCGCCAAGTTGACGAGACTTTTAATGCACCTTGTCGGGAATGCTTGCGTGCAGATGCCATATAAAACCTGGGCCATGATGGTCCAAGTTTTTACTTCATCCCAACTTTGGATGAAATTCCACTGTGTACGGTTCCTGTCGAACTGATCCACATTATAAATTCATCCCAACTTGGGATGAATTATCACCATTTGAAATGTGTCCCAAATTGGGACGCATTTCCGTTCTTCATTTATCTGCTAGTGTGCCGAAAAACATATCTGACTCGGATTCATTTTTTCATAGGAAAGTATATCAAACAAAAAACTCTGGCCATGATGGCCAGAATTTCTCTGCTAATGTTATTCCTGCGATCTAAACGGCGCGCCGGCAGAGAAACGGTGACCATGACGGTCACCGTTTTGTCATCGGCTGTTCCCTCTACTATAACAAGACATTTCCGATCCAAAATTGTTCCTTCTTTTTGAAAATATCAAAAAGTTTTTATAAAGCCTCTTTTCCAGCCAATTACAGCCCTTTGCCAATACAAGTTTACGCAGAAGAGACGGATAGATTAAACGACCGGAATGGTGCCTCTCTACTTCTCAATCAAGTCCTCGATGCTGCAGCCGAGCGCCTTTGCCAGTCGAAGCAGAGTTTCCACGCTTGCCTTGTTGATGTCCTTGCGACGTTGCTCATACATCTGAATGGAACGGAGCGTTACGCCGGACTGTTTGGCAAGCTCCGCCTGCGAAAAGCCATACGCGCTGCGGATGCGCTTCAGATTGGTTTCCGGGAAGCGTTCCCGCATACGCGTCTCGGCAACATCCGCGAATTTGGAAACATCCGCCTCATGGAGCGTATCATAAAGGCGCAACAGATCGGAATACGGAAGCGCCTGAAAGATCTCGCTATATGATCGCGCCGAATACCACTGATAATACGCGACCGCCCAGCCGATCCAGTATTCCTTTGATCGACCGAAATGCGTAGGCGGCACGGCGTCCGGCAGCCGGCCGGTGGTCTCCTCGATGACTTCCGCCGCAATCTCAATGCCGCTCTTTCCCGCAAGGATGGCAGGCTCGCCGTTTTCCATCCGCTTGCATAGCGTGCTTGCGACAAAGAGCTTGGCAAAATCCGCACCGGGGATTTTGCATGCATTGACCGCGTAATCAAAGGCGTCGCCCAACGCGGACTGGGCATTATGCAGATAGATTTCTCGGTATGCGCGGATCATCGTTGGTAACTCCTCCTCTTATGATATCCTGAATATACAGCCCGTCGGCTTCCTCTTCGAGGATATCCAGATAGGTCTGGTTTGCTTCCTCGTCCCGTGCCTTTCGCAGCACATAGTATGCGTCCTTCTCCGCAACCTCAAACCCTTCATATTTGAGTTTGGAAAACGCAAACTTGGACTTGATCACGATCTGCTCTCCGAGCTTGCCGAGCCGCATCGCGCGGGAAAGCTGTTCCACGGTGATCGCGTTGTTCAGGAACGCTTCCGCGTAGTCGAAATAGGAATCGTCCGCGCGATAGCCGATGATCACGTCATAGGCATTGACGTTGACGCCGAAATGCTCGATCAGATACCGTTTTGCCCGTCTTGCCACCGGCGTTTTGATGGAGAACAGGCGGTGTTCCACAAGAATCGCCATCCAGTTGAGGATCGTGTAATCGGGGCTGTTCAGTCGCAGGATCGTCAAAAATTCGGTGTCCAGCGTATAGCGGTTACAAAAGCCATCCCGCAGAGAAGAAACCGCCCACTCTTTCGCAAGGTCGCTGCTCTCGGTGCAGTAAAAGCCGAGGCCGAAATCATTGTGCTGTTTGCCTTCGCCAAAGGTCGGCATCACAATGTCGCGCTCCGAGCCATGATAGTTTGTCCGTAACTGTTCCATCGCATGATCCTCCGTTTATCTGCATTATATCACCGTGGTGATAGTCAGTCAAGATAGAAATCCTCAAATGATCTTCGCTTCGCTGAACCCGAAGTCCTCACCCACAAATCGCTCGTATGCCTTGCCAACTTTTCGGATGCGTTTCAAAACCGCACTGTGCGTCCGGTAGCCGAGCGCCTTTGCGATCTCCTCCAGCGTTCTGCCCTTCAGCCGCAGTGCCATGATCTTTTGATCCGTTTCGGGCAACGTTTGCAAAAACCGTTCCGCGTCGATCTTCGCGGCGGTTTCATTCTCAAACTCCGAATGTTCGTTCGACCGGAACAGCCCGTCCTCCACGCCGTCTACGATCTCATAGATACGAAGCGCCTCGTGCGACAGCGTTATCGGGTGCTTGGTCCGCGTGTGATACCATCGCTTCAGAAAGTCCGACTTCTGCCAGCTATACCGCCACTCGTCGAAATCCTCAAAGCACGGATTCTTTTGCGTATAGGTCAGCCATTCGGCATAGCCGTCCCGCCACATGACGTTCGGAACGGCGATCGAGAGGAAATGATCGACGGTCTCATACGGCACAAACCCGAACGGCGTTGTCCGATGCTGCTCCGTTGCATCAAGCCATTGCGAAAAGGTATAAAGCAATCCAAGGTCGTTCAGCTCGTTGATCCAAAGCGAGGCAGCGTGCGCGACGCGCCAGCAGGGACTGAACCCGGACCAGTCCTCCATCCGACCCTCCAGCCCCATGTTCGGCCACGCCATATAGGCGTAGGCGTCGATGATGCACTGAAAAAAGAGGTCGCTTTCGATCTGCCGGATGACCTCCCGATCCCCCAGCAGCGCGGCGCGCGTCCGCGGCAATCCATACATTTCCTTCCCGCAGCGCCGCAGCAGCTCCTCCGGGATCATCAGAAACGCCGGAATAAACTCCGCATTATGGAAGCCCGTGCAGCTTCCATCCTTTCTTTTGACCATAATCGGCATTCCGACCACCCTTTCTCGAACATGCTTCATTCATCGTATCTTCAGTATAAACTGTTTGCTGTCCGATAAAGGGGATTTCCACGGAATATTTTTATCAATATCTATATACGCGAACAAATCTCTCCATCTTATAGAAGACACTTTTATAGTGATTATAAAAATGAGCTGTTTTGAATACAAAAATGCTTTCCGCCTTGAAATATTAGTCGATTTACCATAAGCTGGATGAATTGTTTATTGATCCGGTCAATATTTGTCGTTATATTGCGATGTATGCTTCAAATCCAATTGTACTCACAGGGCCGAAAGAACGAACCTGGGTTTTTTCCAACGAATATCAAAGTTTTCTTAGCGATGCCCGGATCTCTGAAACGTTAGAACAACTGCTCAAGTCTCAGGAATTCTTCAAATTAACTAAAAGTCTCCAGACGACAATGGCTGCTTATAAGGTTTGGACATCAAAGAAAAAAAGCAATATTGATCAAGTCTCAGAAAAGGATATTAATGAGCAAATGAAAAACTGGAAAAACAGATATATAAACGATATACAATGATCTGCTATATCAAAAAGAATGATTTGAAAACGCCCGAAGCGAGTACGCTTCAGGCGTTACTGTTTCACGTGGCGGTTACTCTCCGTAAACCACTTCCCGTATAACGATCTCCTCCGCTCTGTTGCGGATGCTGTTCATGCGGCGGAGCCATTCCATTGGATTTACGGCTTTCAGGCGTTCAGTGACACCTTCGGCGTGTGCCATTCGGGAAACGATGGATTCCATTTGCTCCATTGCCGTGCAGTCAATTTTGAGAAGGTGATCGGCCAGTTTGCCGGAGAGAACGAGCGCGGTCATCGTGCCGTCGTGCTGCTGCTCCAGGAAACGCTTTCGCATCCTGCCGTACTTGCCGATGGGCATATCGGGCGTGGGATCAAGAACCAGATTCGGGATCTGAATATTGCCGACCGTGGTATATGTGATGTTCATCTTGGCACCTCCTTAATGAATCCTGTTCACTTCGCGCGGGGACTGCCTGCGCTGCACGGAAACGCGCGTCCCGAGCAAAATCGGAAGGTGTAATTTTGCGTACTCCGTCACGTCCCTCGCCGCTACCAAACAAAAGACCACCGATGGGTGGTCTTTTTGTTTGGTCGTGACGGGACAGCGAGAACGGGCGCAAAGCGTCCGTTCGGTAACGAAGCAAAGCGAAGTTCTCGGCATCCTTTCCGCTGTCGTTGCAATCGAAAGGATGCCGTATCAGATCGCCGCTACCATCGCAAAAAGCCTAAATCAGGACTTTTTTCTTGCTTTTGAAGCTATCTTTTTATCAGTGTATTTTGCCTTGCCCTCTAAAGAATCCTTTTCTGCTGAAAGAAAGTTTGTCATGAATAGTTTTCAAGTATCGTGCAATAGTATCCGTTTGGCTTTTACTCTTTTCTTATAAAAAGAAGACGGACGCCGAATAACTCCGTGCGCCCGCCTATGGAGGAGGAAGAAACGTGTCGATGCGATTCATGCACCGAAGCGTCCTCAAGCTCGGAAAACGCCGATCCCGGCGCTCTCCTGTTATGTCCTTTTTGCTCTATCAAGACGGATCGACATCGCCGTTCATAAAGCAGGCAATGCAGCCGAGAATGCCGCAAATCAGATATACGCCCGCAAAGGTCATGCCGAGCGCGGCGTTGCCGCCAATGAAATTGACGCCGTTCCACACGTCCGAAAGGCTCGGCAGCGCGACGCGCAGCACAAGTCCGAACGCGGCGGCATACAAGGCTGTGGGCAGGATCGGTGCAAAGACGAGTTTGGTTTTGAGCGGAAGCAGCGTTATGACTGCGCCGCCAAGCGCAAGACCGAACGCGAGCCACGAAAATGTGCGATCTCCACGGTCAAGAACCAGATACAAAACGCTGCCGAGCAAGGCAATCGCCGCAGCGATCAAAAGCACGAGATTTCTTTTTTTCATCTCACTTGCCCTCCTTTTTAGCATAGGTTTTCCAAAGAAAGACGGTGAATGCGCCAAGCGCCAGCACGCCGACGATCGCACATCCTGCCACGGCGGTCGGTTGCCACCAATAGACGGTTTCTTCGATCACCGTTTCCTGCGCAAGCCCGTTGATCAGCAGGGAATTGACATGCGCGTAGAAGAAATGCTTGCACGCCTCCTGCATCCTTTTTAGGATATCGCCGTTGCGCTCTTTGGTGATCAGACTGCTCAGTTCACCCCGCCGTCCGGTATCGGACAGGAACAGATCCGATCCGCCCGCCAGACATTCGGCCGTGTGCATATAGGAGGACGCGTCCTTGGCGCTGTCGGTGATGTTCACGCCCTTGAAGCCCCATTCCTTCCGCAGGATCTGCACCTGTGTCGCTTCATGCGCGGCGGCAGCCGTCATGCCGATCCGGTTATAGCTTGACATGACGCCGATGCTTCCGCCGTCCGTCAGCGCGCCTTCAAAGGCTTTGTAATAGATCTCGCGGCACGCCTGCTCGGTGGCAAAAGTGGCGACGCCGTGACGGTTCACCTCCTGATCGTTCAGGACGAAATGCTTAAAGCCCGCGATCAGACCCTTTTCGGTCATGACCTTTGCCATCTCGCGTGAGACGAGATAGCTCATCCATCCGTCCTCGGAGAAGTATTCCGAATTGCGGCCGAGATACGCGGTCCGGTGGATGTTCGCGCCGGGGCCGAAATTCCACGGGATGTTCGCATAGATCGCATCCTCGCTCATCAGCGCCGCACGTTCGCGCGCCAGATCGAGATTCCATGTCGAGGCCTGT
Organism: Clostridia bacterium; assembly: GCA_017459315.1. The sequence goes on from JAFUDD010000458.1 coordinate 5,903, forward strand.
ACAACGGCGTCCACATACAGCGTGCAAGGCTCGCCGTTGCCTGCCGAATACGCACCCAGGATACCGCTCGGGCCGTTCGTGACGGTGTTTTGCGGCTTGCCGATCTCCGGCATGGCGGCGCTGCCGCGGTCGTCACCGACGATCTCCGTAAGCTGTCCGATTGTCAGCTGCTGCACGAACGTATCCCACTTCGGATCGTCATACGAAACGTCCTTCATGTCGATCAGCTTGAGATCGGCGGTCTGATTGAACGGCACCTCCTTGGCGTCCGGCGCGTCAGCCGGTTTTTCATAGGAATAGCCCTCCATCAGCTTCTGCATCGGCTCGGTCGCCGTCATGCTTTCCACCGGTTTGGGGAACGTCGTCCAATCCGCGCGCGTCAGGTACGTCACGCCGTTTTCGATAAATGTGTTCAGGTTCACATCCTGCAGCCGGTTGGAAACGACCTCACCCGTGACGGGGTTGGTCGCATAGGTCGTATTATCCCTCTCCGCCAACGTGACAAGAACCGTCTTTGCCGCATCGCCCGAGACCGGGTTGCCCTGCTCGTCAAACAGACCCGAAGCGCCCTTGGCCGCAAGGATGTTGTTCAGCGCGTCGTGCGCGTCGGCGCCGATGGCAAACCGGTATTCGCCCGCATCGAACACATAGCAGCCGGTCTTGGCGCTGTCCGCGCCGTTCGGGGCGGTCTCGTCATACGTCGCAAACGCATAATCCTGCACGGTCAGCGTGACCGTTTCGCTTTCGCCCGCCGCCAGCTCCCCGGTCTTTTGGAAGCCGATCATGGAAACGGCGGACTTTTCCGCCATGCCCGGCGCATAGGGGCTTTGCACATAGAGCTGCACAAGGTCTTTTGACTTGCCCGCAAAGCCGCCGTCGTTGGTGACAAGCACCTTGGCGGTCACGGTATGCGCGTCCCGATCCCAAGTGATCGACTGCACGGTCTGTGTGAACGAGGCATAGCTTTTACCGTAGCCGAACGGATACGCCATCTCTTTGGCATAGTCCCATCCGGCGGGATCCACGAACGCACCTGCCGCGTCGGCTGCGTTGTTCTGACCGAGCACCTGATCCTGATAGCGCGTTTCGTAGTACTTATAGCCAACGTAGATATCCTCGGCATAAACCAGATAACGGTCATGATAGAGCTTGTTCAGATTCGTGAATTGAAAATCGCCGTAGTTCTGCATCGCCGGCGCGGAAAGCGAGCTGGCCGCCCAAGTGTCGGCAAGGTGCCCGGATACATCCGCCTTGCCTGTCAAAAGATCGGCGATCCCGATATAGCCGTAGTTGCCCGCTGCGCCGTAAACAAGGCAGGCGTCCACGCCGTACTGCTCCTCCTCGATCCATTGCAGATCCATCGCAAACGGGCTGTTGACCAAAACGATGATCTTATCGAAGCACCCGGAATCATGGATCATTCTCAACAGATCCGCCTCCGCCTGATGGAACGACAGCAGCGGCACGCCGTCCGCGTCGCATGTGTCGAGATCGACGCCCTCGCCGCCGTAGCGGGTGAGCAGGACGATGGCCGCATCGTTATAGTCGTTTGCGAAGGACGCTTTCAGCGCATCAGTATAAAACGAGATCGGCACTTCCCCGATGGAGGACTGCCCCGGCGTCGCTGCGGAAACGCGGCTGACCCCGCTGTTCTGATACGCTTCCTGCATGGTCGGGTTGACGACAATTCCCGCGGCGGCAAAGGCGTCATAGAGCGTGCCGCCTTTGTTCGGGTTAAAGCTCGCGTTGCCGGCATTGGTGCGGTAGACGGGATCTTTGACCGAGTTGCCGAACAGCGTGACCCGACGTTCCGTTTCCCGGAGCGGCAGCGCATTGTTTTCGTTCCGCACCAATACGGCGCCCTCGTGCATCGCACGAATGTTGTGATCGCGCTCGTCCGAAAGAAGCTTTTCGCAGTTTTCCGCATTCAGTTCCCCGTAAGCCGAAGGGTAATACATCGTGTTCGCATCGGCGTCCATCGCCTTTGCGCCGAGTCCCAGAAAGCTGTTGACATAGCCGGAGTAATAAAACAGGGTGCTTGTTCCGGAGATCGCGGCAGACTGCAGCAGAAGCAGCGCCGCCGTCAAGCCGAGCCATCGTTGTGCTTTTCGCATGGATATCCCTCCCGTATTCTGGATGAATTCAGCATAACAGATCGAGCGTTTCATTTCATCCGATCTCGCATAACCTTGCTGTTTGCGGCGGAGAATGGTTGACGCAGACTTTACGAAATGCTACAATTCTATTCGGAGGGAAGGAAATGATTCGCGTTGCCGTTGTAGAGGATGAAGCTGTTCATGCCGACAGGCTGATCGCCTGTCTGCGTCGCTATGGCAGAGAAAATGACCTTGCCTTTTCCGCTGCGCGCTTTTCCGATGCGATTTCCTTTTTGGAAACCTATCGGGGCGGCTTTGACCTTGTATTTCTCGACATCCGTATGCCCGGTATCGACGGCATGGAGGCGGCGAAGCGCCTTAGGGGGATTGATGCCGCGGTGCAGTTGGTTTTTGTAACGAGCCTTGTCCGCTACGCCGTGGACGGCTACGCGGTCGGCGCGGCCGATTATATCGTAAAGCCCTTTTCCTTTGAGGTTTTCGCATTAAAGCTCTCCCGCATCCTGCGGCAGATGCCCGACCGCGACCGAAAAATTTCTTTCCGATTCGGCGCGGTCTATCACCGCTTTTCCGAAAGTGACATTCGATACGGCATCGTGGAAGAGCATAACATCCGGTATCGGCTGCAAAAGGAAAGCGTTCTGCGCCGCATGACGCTGAACGACGCGCTGGCGGACCTGGATGAACGCTTCTGCCGTATCCACAGCGGATGCTTTGTCAATCTCGATTATGTCGAAGGGTTTAACGGGGAGACGGTCACAGTCGCCGGAGAGACGCTGCCGGTCAGCCGCAACTGGAAAAGCGCCTTATCGGAGCAGCTTTCCGCGCAGGGAGAACGCCTATGATCGAATTATTGCAATCCATATTCGGGGGAATGACGCGCTATGTCATCATGGCGTTTATTGAGATCGCCGTATTTTGGCTGTATGTGCCCGTGTTTTGCGGCGACAGCAGACAAAGAAGCCTGTTTGCGCTGCGCGTCGTCATGATGATCCTGCTCTCGGTGCTCATGTGCATTCCTATCACCGCCGTTCGCGGGGCGGGCGACGCGCTGTGGAACCGCATTTTGACAGAAATGCTGTATGCCGCCGTCGAGCTTGGGAGCATCTTCTTTCTCTTTCGGGAGCCTGTTTCGGAAAACGCCATGCTGTTTACGGGACTGACCGTGGCACGTAGTATTGCTGGAAATTTGATTCCTCTGCTGCGAAACCTTTTGGGACGCAACGATATGGAAACGATCAGCCTGTTTGCCGATGAAGTGCCCATGCGGGACTGGACGATCTATCTGCTTTTGCAGCTTGCGTTCCTTTTACTGATGGCATGGCTGTTCCGCGGCGGCACGAAAAATCGGAGTGTTCGTTTGGAGCCGCAAGGCGCGCTGCTGCTGACGGGGATCACATTGCTGCTCAAATGCGTCCTTGCGCCGATTGCCAGACAATATCAGCAAATAAGCCTTCCCCTGTCCATGGTCGTGCGCGTGCTGATGATACTGCTGTATCTGACCGTGATTGCGGCGCGCGCCGGACTGATCAGCAAGCAGCGATTGGAAACCGAGCTTCGCATTTCGGATGAGCTGCTGCATGTGGAAAAGAAACGCTATGCGGAGATGCGCGATTCGATCGAGCTGATCAATATGCGCTGTCACGATCTGAAGCAGCAGCTAAAGCACCTCCAAAGCAAGCTGACCGAGGAGGAAACCGCCGCCCTGCGGGAAGCGATCGATATTTATGACAACAATATCCATACCGGCAGCGAGATCGTCGATACCGTGCTGTATCAGAAGGATCTGCTGGCGCGAAGCAGCGGCATTCAGTTCACATGGATGTGCGACGGCGGCGCCGTGACCTTTATGGAGCCGAGCCGGCTGTATGCGCTGCTGTCCAACGCGCTGGAGAACGCCCTCGAGGCAGTCACGCCTCTGCCGGAAAGCAAGCGCGTCATTCTGCTTCATATCCGCCGAGAGGGCGCAGACGCCGTGATCGAAACGACCAATTATTTCGATCCCGCCGTCACGGCAGAGAACGGCACCGCAAAGCCGGATAAAGCCCATCACGGCTTCGGCATTAAAAGCATGCGCTTTATTGCGGAAGATTACGGCGGCACCGTCTCCACATCGCAAACGGACGATATGTTCTTCTTGATAATCCGTCTGCCGATCCAAACATCCGAGCGCCGCGACGGATAACCCCGTTGCCCCTGCCGAACCGGTTTAGCATTTATGATTATGCGATCCTCGCATTCGCAAAAAATGAACATTGACGTGCATTTGCACAGAAGCGTATAATATAGGCGATATTTTCGGCGCACGGAGCTATGCGATGCGGATTCTGTATGATTTTTTATATCCTTTTTTCGGTGAAAATGCACAGGAGATCCTAAAAACTTCTTTCTCCTGCTTCAGGATGCTGTTCTGCGTTTTGCTTTTCGCGTTTCAGCTTCCACGAAGGACTCATTTTATGCGGCGGTCGATTGCTTCGGCTGCTGTGCTTTTGGCAAGCATTGCAGCTGCGGCTGCACTGAGGATCGCCTTCCCCTTTGCATTTGTCCGCGTTCTGTCGCGTCAGATCGATTATTACGTTTCTTTGCTCATCCTCTTTCTGCTTTTCGACGCGCCCGCGCCGACGCTGCTTTTGCAATGGTGCGCCGGCATGGCGGCTTCCGATCTTTCCGCAAGGCTGTTCGACCTGTTGATCGTGCTTTGCGGGCATCATCCGTCCGAAACCATTTCTTTGTTTGCGGTTCCCTCCGAAGCGCGGGATCTTGTGATTCGTTTCGTATTCCAATGGAGCGTTATTCTGCTTTGCCGGTATCTGTTCGGGCGGCGCAAATTGGAGTTTTACGACAGCCGCACCGAGCGGTCCATCGTTATCCTGTCCTTCATCGCGGCCTTGTCGCTGGGGCTTCTGAACGGCGTTACGCGCGAGTATATGGGCGACAGCACACCGCTGTACGCCGTCATTTTGCTGCTTTTTATTCTGCTCTCGAGTCTGATCCTGTTTCTCCGAACCGGCATACTGACGCAGGGGCAGTATCGGCAGAAGATCGATTTTTTGGAGCAGCTCCTGCGGGAAGAGAAAAAGCAGTTTGAGGCCGCCAAGCAAAATGTGGATGTGATCAATATGAAGGTTCACGATCTGAAGCATCGTTTGGATTCGATTGACGATCGAC
>JAFUDD010000459.1 GCA_017459315.1 Clostridia bacterium
CCGTCCGGATCGGTCACGGTCGATTGAATGTTGCTCGGCACGACCCAGATATTGCAGCTTGTGAATCGGTATGCGTCGCAGAGGCGGTAGAGACTGTCCTCCACGCGGTGCGTCTCCGCGCCGCTTTCGATCATCGCCGCCCCGATATCGAGGATCAAACCGAGAATCCGTGTGCTGTCCATGCGCTGCTCCTTTGCTGATCTTGCGGCCAAAGTATAGCATACTTGCCGCCTTTTCTCAATGGGCTTTTGCCGCTTCTGTAAAATATACGGAAGCGCAGGTGTCACAACCTAAAGGGGATCACTTTCCGCTTTCCTTCTTGTTCTCGAACACAAACCCGATGCTATTGTCCTCTTTCAATACAAGGTGCGCCTTGAACGGCTTGCCCGCCTTGCTCTTAAACCCCGACAGCAGCCCCGTATCGCGCTTTTGCACAAGCGCGTTGAACTGGTTCGGCGTCAGCTTTTTATGGCAGATCGTGCCGACCGTGAACTTGCAGCCGTCCTTATACCCCGTGCAGCCGTAGCCCCAGTCGAATGCGCGCATGGCTTTGCCGCACACCGGGCACGGCGCAAGCACCGTTTCGGCCTTGGCGGGGGCGTTGGCTTCGGCGGGCGCGGCTTCGGGTGCATTGTCCGCTTCCCACGGCAAAGGCTCACGGTTGATGCTCTCGTCGGGCGCGGCTTTGGCACGCGTGCGCCTTGGGCTTGTGCTTGCGGACTTTGTGCGGGTCGTGTGCTTGGCGGGGGAGGGCGGCGCGGCGGGGGCCGACCAGACGCTGCCCGCAAGGCGCGGCGCGGCGTCGATCTCCTTGTACCAGGCGGTCACGGTGCGCTCGATGTCCCTGCGGAACGCTTCCGGATCCTCGTTGCCGCGCTCGATCTCATGCAGCCGCTTTTCCCACTTCGCGGTCAGCGCGGGGGACTTCACGGCCTCGACGGGCAGGCTCTGGATCAGCGCGATCCCCTTGTCGGTGGCGGACAGCGCCTTTTTTGCGCGCACCGCATACCCGCGCAGCAGCAGCGTTTCGATGATCGCGTCGCGCGTGGCGGGCGTGCCGATCCCGGCGACGCTCGGATCGGCTAAGATCGCCTTCAATTCCTCGTCCTCCAGCTCCTTGCCCGCGCCGATCATGGCGGACAGCAGCGTCTTATCGGTGAATCGTTTGGGCGGCTCGGTCTGCTTTTCCTTGCCTTCATATTGGCCGGACACGACCTCGCCTTTTGCGAGTGCGGGCAGGGCGGTTTCTTTGTCCAACCCCGTCACCGCCATATAGCCGGGGTCGAGCAGCGTCACGCCGGCGGACGTGAACGGCTCGCCCTCCACGGTCGTGGTTACGTTGGTGCGCTTCAAAACGGCGTTGCCGTAGAGCATGCAGATCACGCTGCGGCAGATCAGATCATACACCTTCGCCTGGGGCGCGGGGAGCGACTTCGGACGGCTCACGGTCGGGATGATCGCAAAATGGCTTTCCACCTTTTTATCGTCAAAGTAGCGGTACTTTGCAAAGCTGCGCGCTTTGCCGTCGATCAGCGGCGCATAAGAAGCGTCCTTTGCCAAGCTGTCCAGCACGCGGTTCACGGTGGGCACCATGTCCTCCGTTAAGTAGCGCGAATCCGTGCGCGGATAGGTCGTGTAGCCGCCGTCGTAGAGCGCCTGCGCCGCGTCGAGCGTTTGCTTCAGCGTCATGCCGTATTTCGCGTTCGCGTCCATCTGCAGCGCCGAAAGGCTGTACAGCTGCGGCGGCTTTCGCTCCTCGCGCTTTTCGGACAGAGCGGTGATGATGCCGTCCTTGCCGTTGATCCTTTGGAAAATCCGCTCGGCCTCGGCCTTGTCCGAAAACCGCTTCTTCTCGTGCGTCGCGGGGTAGCTTTCTCCCTTGCTTGTCGTGAACACCGCGTCGAGCGTCCAGTAGGGGACGGGCACAAAATTGCGGATCGCCAGCTCCCGGTCCGCCAGTATTTTCAGCGTCGGGGTCTGTACGCGCCCGATGCTCAATACTTCGCCCTTCACGTTTTCGTGCAGCGTCATGGCAACGGTCAGATTGATCCCCACGACCCAGTCCGCGATCCCGCGCATACGGCCGGCGGCCTCGATGTTTTTGACCTCCGCCCACGATTTCAAATGCGCGAACGCGTCTTGGATACCGTCCTGCGTCTGCGAGGCAAAGCATACGCGCTTCACGGGCTTTCGGCAGCCGCACAGCTCATAGATGTACGAAAAGATCACCTCGCCCTCGCGGTCGAAGTCGGTCGCGTTGATGATGCCGTCGCTCTTTTGAAACAGCTTTTTGATGACGCCGAACTGCTTTTTTGTCCGCGCGTCGAACGACGAGCCGGTGGTGCGCAGCTTGATCCGGTACGGCTGCGGAATGAACGGGTGCGGCATCGAACGCCAGTTCTGATAGGCCGGGTTGTAGTCCTTTGCGTCCATCAGCTGCCCGAGGTGCCCGAAGCCCCATGTCACATAGCAGTCCTGCCCCAGGAATCGGATCTTCAAAAACCCGTCGGCGCTCTGCTGCGCCTTCACGGCCTTTTCATTCGCCTTCAGCTGCGCAAACGTAACCGTCTTGCCGCCGCTTAACGTGATCTGATCGAGCGCCGCCGCGATCTTATTGCCTACGTCCGGCTTTTCCGCAAGGATCGTCAGCATCCCATTTCCTCCTGTCGTCTTGCCTGCCCCGATTATAAACGATTTGCGGGCGCATGTCCAGCGCGGGCGGAAAAGCGCAGTGATATTTCGCCTGCGGCGAAGTGATATTCGCATCATAGATGCGAGGGAAGGTAGATTCTCCATCCGGAGAATCTGTTTTTATGGGCGCGAAGCCCAACACCGTCATTCCGAGGAGGAACGACGAGGAATCTCTGCGTGCAAAAGACTTGTGTATGAACCGGCATCCTCTTCCAAGTCTTTTATCACCGGTAAACATGCGGCTTGTGTGCTGGCGTGGGACGTGTCCGCGCTTTTCGGTTTCCGAGATTCCTCACTTCGTTCGGAATGACACAGTATTGCCACCCC
>JAFUDD010000460.1 GCA_017459315.1 Clostridia bacterium
AGAGCGGCGTCTCGAACCCGGTGATGGTGCTCGACGAGGTCGATAAGCTGTCCGCATCCTACAACGGCAGTCCCGCCAGCGCGCTTTTAGAGGTGCTCGATCCGGAGCAGAACAACACGTTTACCGACCACTATCTGAACGTGCCGTATGATTTATCCGACGTGCTGTTCCTCTGTACGGCAAACTCGACCGACACGATCCCGGAGCCGCTGTTGAACCGTATGGAGGTCATCCAGTTCAACGGCTATACGCCGATTGAAAAGCGGTTCATTGCCGAGCGTCACCTTGTTCCGAAGGCGACCGAAAGCGTCGGCATCCCGAAAGGGAAGCTGACGTTCACCGAGGACGCGCTCAAAACGCTGATCTCCGATTACACGATGGAGGCGGGCGTGCGCGGGCTGAGGAAGCACATCGACACGCTCTGCCGCATCATGGCGGTGAAGCTCGCCGAAAACCCGGACGAAACGCTGACCGTGACGCCGGAGGTCGTGAAAAAGGAACTCGATATGCGCCCCATCGAGCATGCGTCGATCCTGCCAGCGCCGAAAGCGGGCGTCGTGACCGGCCTTGCGTGGACGCCGGTGGGCGGCGAGATCCTCTATATCGAAACGATGTTCACCAAGGGGCGCGGCGAGCTGCTGCTGACCGGTCAGCTCGGCGACGTGATGAAGGAATCGGCGCGCATCGCGATCAGCCTTGTCAAATCGCTGTATCCCGATCAGGCCGAGCTGTTCGAAAAGAACGACCTGCACATCCACGTCCCGGCGGGCGCGGTGCCGAAGGACGGTCCGTCGGCGGGCATCACGCTGACGACGGCACTGGCGTCGCTCGTGACCGGGCATATCGTGGACCCGCATATCGCCATGACCGGCGAAGTCTCTTTGCGCGGCGCGGTCACGCCCATCGGGGGACTTCCGGAAAAGCTGATGGCGGCGCACCGCGCGGGCGTGACGAAGGTGTTCATCCCGAAGGAGAATGTTTTTGACCTCAAGGATGTTGCCGCCGAGGTCAAGGACAGCATCGAGATCGTCCCGGTTTCCACCGTGGAAGAAGTGCTGACGGCCGTCGGGGTTCGATCCCTGCCGGCGGCATAACGGAGAAGAGAAAGGAAGAAACCCATGAACGAAGTCAAGCGACCGAAAAAACCGTTGATTTTCTATTACTGCATTGCTACGGCGATTTTGCTGCTGTTCAACTTCTTTGTGCTGCCGCACCTTGTGGATCAGCAGGTGGAGACGGTCGATTACGGGACGTTTATGCAGATGACCGAGAACAAGGAGATCGGCCTTGTACAGATCACAAGCAACCAGATCGTCTTTTCCAATCGGGACGAAACGAAGTTCTATAAGACCGGCCTGATGGACGATCCGGGGCTGACCGAACGGCTGTACAGCGCGGGCGCGAAGTTCTCGACCGAGATCGTCGAGGAATCCTCGCCGCTGGCCAATTTCCTGTTCAGCTGGGTTTTCCCGATCCTGCTGTTTATCGTGCTCGGGCAGGTCATGAGCCGCCTGCTGATGAACCGGCAGGGCGGCGGCGCAGGCTCGATGATGTTCAACATGGGCAAGTCGAGCGCGAAGGTCTATGTGAAATCGTCCGACGGCATTAAGTTCGCCGACGTGGCGGGCGAGGAGGAGGCCAAGGAAAACCTCGCCGAGATCGTCGATTACCTGCACGATCCCGAAAAGTATCGCGCTATCGGCGCCACGATCCCCAAGGGCATCCTGCTTGTCGGCCCGCCGGGCACCGGTAAAACGATGCTGGCCAAGGCCGTCGCAGGCGAAGCGAACGTGCCGTTTTTCTCGATCTCCGGCTCGGAGTTTGTGGAAATGTTTGTCGG
>JAFUDD010000461.1 GCA_017459315.1 Clostridia bacterium
AGACCAGTACGTTCATTGTCAAATCCCCAAGATCGCCAACAGCTCCTGCATCTGCTTGTCGCCGCCCGCCAGCGGCTTCCAATCGACCTGTACGGTCTCATAGCCCTGCTTTTCGATGGCCGTCGCAAACGACTTCGGACCGACGTTGACGACCACAAGCGGCGAACGGAACAGGTTCAATGCTTTTTCCGGATTCATGCGTCTTTCTCCTTTTTCAGTTTTACGATCATGCCCGCGAGCTTTGCCGCGCGGCAGTTGGTCGAAACGCAGTACACGCCCGCGTCACGCAGCTTCTTTCTCTGTTCGTCGATGTTCTGGAAGTCCGCCGTTGTGCCGAGCACCGACGCAACGACCGCCAGGTCTCCATTGCGGCGCTTTGCCATCGCTTTGGCGGCAAGAATGTCGCCCACGACATAGCCTGCGGGATCGGGATGTCCCGGCGGGGTCAGAATGAAGTCGAGCAGGATCACGGCGGTTTCGGGATCGGCTGCCTCGCGCAAAATCGCGGGACGGCGAATGCTCGCGTCGATCGCCGGGTGCGGACGGCCGAGCGTAAACTCTTCCTCGCCGTAGTCGATACAGGTGTTTGCCTTGCTTACATACGAATCGGCAAGCCGCAGCTCCTCGCGCAGCGGCGCATTGGAATAAATATCCCCGATCAACGGTTCCATCGTGTGCATCGCTTCGTCCATATAGGTGCCGCCGGAGAACGCGCCGCGCACATACTTCTGCGTATCGTTCATGCCCGCCACGGCTTCCCTTGCCATCGCCCACAGTTCCTCATCCGTTTCAAAGCGGCAGGATTTGCCGATGAGCTTTAAGCATTGCTCGGCGCAGTCGTCAAGGTTTGCCGCATAGATCGCGCCGAGCGATTCGATCTGCTCGCGCGTGCAGTCCATAAAGAACACAACGCACGGCTTTTTGCACGCCTTGATGCGCTCCAACAGCTTCGGTTTCACGTTGTCCGCGCTCTTACGCGCGATCAGAACGATATATTTTGTTTCCAAGTCGGCTTCGAGCACGTCGATGCCCGCAAGCATCATCAGTCCGCCGACCTCGGCTTTGAGATCGTTGCCGCCGGTGCCGATCGTCTGCGAAACGCCGCTGCCGGCTTCGTGCAGGATCGCCGCCACATGCTGGATCCCACAGCCGGATGCGCCGACGATGCCGAACGGTCCGCGGGCGTTGATGCTCGACAGCACAAGTGCCGCGCCGTTGATGTTCGCAACGCCGCAGTCCGGGCCCATGCAAAGCAGGCCCTTGGACAGGGCGAGTTCTTTCATTTCGCGCTCATCGGCCAGCGGGACGTTGTTGCTGAATACGCAGCAATGCAGACCCGCGTCGAGCGCCTTTTTGACCTCCTCCAGAGCGTACTCGCCCGGAACGGAGATCTGACAGAGGTTCGCGCGCGGATTATAGCGAACGGCGTCCGCGACGGAGCCGAACGAAACCTCGCTCTGCTTGCTTGCGCTCTGCTTCACGACCGCTTCAGTGGCGGCAATCGCGGCTTCAAACGCTTCTTTGCTTTCGGCCTTGGCGACGATCACATAGTCGCCTTCGGACAGTGCCGCGATCTCATCGGTCAATAACCCTAATTCTTTATTCACGTCCTTGAACGCATCCGTCGCCATGCCGATGTTGCCGGTCTCGATGCCCGGCTGCTCATTGAACACGGTGGACGAAAACAGCGTTTCGAGGGAATCCACATACCGTCCCTTTTCGATTTTGACAAATAATTCCATAATGCACCTCACCGGATCACCGCATTGCCGACGCCGATCAGCGCCTTTTTGAAGCATTCCATCGGCAGCTCGCAAGCGCCCGCGCCCGCCTGACCGCCGGTTTTGAGTCCCGAGCCGCCGTGGCTGATCGGCAGCACGCCGTAGCCCACGACCTTACGCACATCAACGCAGACCGGAGAACCGCGGTAGTTGTCCCACGGGATCGGGTCGAACGTGTGCTCGGCGAGCGAGACCTTGCGCGCACGCTCAGTACGCTCGCGCGCATCCTCGAAGGTCGAACCGGTCAGCTTCGCATAGGTCGGACCGGCGATCGCGCTCATGCCGCCGAGTCCCCAGACCTCGGTCACGCAGCTGTCGCCGAGATAACCGAGCAAGTCGTCCTTTGTGGTCGTCGGCTTCAGGAACGTACCGAGGATCAGCGGCGCCTTGGTCGTATACCATTGGTTGCCGGTTGCCGCGACCTGAATGCCGAACTCGACGCCGTTGCCGCCCATTCCGACCATCACGGTCGAATACGGCACCTTTTTGGCGCTTGCCATGATGCCCTCAATACCCGCCATCAGCGGCTGCAGGGAGAAGCGGTCGTTCGCCGCGAGCCATGCGACAATTTCCTTCACGCGCGGATGATCGACCTCGAGCATCCACGGGATCAGCGCCAGCGCCATCGCCATGCTCGAAGCGGGCTGCCGGTTGTGGTTCTCGTCGCCCATACCCGCCGTTTTCGACAGCAGCGCCACAAGATCGATGCCGCCGGACTTGCGCACAGCTTCGCCGAGGATCGGGCCGAACTCATCGCGCAGCCATGAAAGGTTCTCCTCCACGTCCTCGCCGTAGATGCCCCAGCGCAGCACGCGCGGACTTGCGCCCGGATGGATCGTGCAATACCCCGTGCCGCCGGAGGTTTCGTCGGTCACGACGAATACCGGCATGGACGCGCTCGTCGCCATCGAAGCGGCGTTGGAGCAGTTATAGTTCTGCGCCGCATCCACCTTGATCTCGCCGCGCAGGATCATCTGCCACGCCTCGTCCACGGTCTTGGCAAGACCTTCATGCACCGCTGCACCGGACGCCGCCGTTTTCAGCGGGATCGGCAGATCCTCAGGCGCGATCGGCGGGCCGGGAATCAGAATAAGATTCTTTGCCATGCCCGGGATCACTTCGATGGCGGGACGCACATCGCGCCAGATCGGACGCGCCTTTGTGAAAATGTCCGCTACCTTTCGGTTGGCAGCTTCTACCTGTTCTCGAACGGTCATATCGAACCCTCCTCCGGTATCCGTACTATTCTCTTGCATCATACTTAGTTTTTACGTTTTTGCCGAGCAAGTCATTTGTTTTTCCGTTCGTTCATTTGTTTCCTCGTTCCGATTCGCCAAATACCGCACGAAAACGCAAAAACGGGTCGTGACCCGCAGTGCTTCTGCACCGCCTGTCACAACCCGTTCCCCTTCTTAGGATTTGTTTCAATTGGTCTTGGCCATCTCGTAATCGGACTCGGAGCCGGTACCGATATCGGCCGTGAAGATCAGCTTCACATCTTCGGCACTTGTGGCCTTGATGACAGCAGTTCCCTTGTCGAGCGTGATGGTCGGCAGGCCTGCGCCTTCATAGGTGCCGGAGGCAAGCTCGATGTCCTCGCCGCCCTTGTTCGCCCAGATCTTGATGGTGCCGTCGTCGTACATTTCGGCAAACAGCTTGATCATGCCGCCGAACGCTTCGCCCTCATAGTGCGCGGTCACGGCGGGTGCGGCTTCTGCGGCAGGTTCTTCTGCGGCGGCTGCGCCGGCCATGACGAGTTCATAAGCGGTCTCCTTGCCGTCGCCGAGATCGGTGGTGTAGATCAGCTTCACATCGGTCGCGGAGGTCGCTTTGATTTCGGCAACGCCCTTGTCGAGCGTGATGACGGGCAGACCCTGTCCTTCATAGGTGCCGGAGGCAATGACGGATTCCGTGCCGCCCTTGTCGGCGGAAATCGTAATGGTGCCGTCCTCATACATACGGGCAATCAGCTTGACCGCGCCGGAGAACGCTTCGCCCTCATACTGGGCCTTGACCGCAACCACGGGCGCGTCGGAACCGTTCTCATTGTACTTGACAAAGTTGATCGTAACGCCGTCCTTTTCATAGACCGCGGTGTAGGCGTCGGGATCGACGGTGACGGTTGCGCCGTCATGCAGCGTGAAGACGTTGCCTTCGATCTTCTGGTACGCTTCATCCGCCATCTCGTCGGCGGTCGCCATATCGACGTAGCCGTTGTGGTAGAGCTCGAGCGTCAGCTCCTGCTGCTTCCATCCTTCGGCAGCCTGCGCTTCGGGAACCTCGGCAACCATGAACTTATAGAGGAGATTGCGGATCTCGTCGGCTTCGGTGAACTTCTCGTTCGGCTTGTGGGTGAGCGAACGGCTGTAATCGTCGAACTTGATGTGATGGAGCATATCCTCGGCGTATGCGACATACTCTTTGCCCACACCGTCGTTCAGCGGAGTCACGGGCGTCGGAACGTCATCGATCTTGACGGTTTCCGGCTCGAAGCGGACTTCGTAGGGAGAGCCGTCCTCGTGCATGAACTTGATCGCCTTTTCGGACTTTCTCACGTCAAAGGGCTGATCCTCTTGATTCAGAACGACGTCCGCGCCGGCATAGTAGTATTCGATCGCCAAGTCCACGACCTCATACTTGCCGAAGTAGCCGGTCTGACCCATCAGGCCGCGGGCGTAGAATGTGCCGTCCTCCTTGAGCTTGATCAGCACAAAGTGCGTTGCATCGGCTTCGCATTTGAAAACGCCCTGCGTATAAACCGGAGCGGCTTCGGCAGCGGGTTCATCGGCCTTGGCGGGCTCGTCCGCTTTCGGTGCTTCGGTGACCTTGGCGGGTTCATCGGCCTTGGGGGCGTCGGCTGCGGGCGCGGCAGGCTGCGAGCAGGCGACAGCGCCGAGCAGCATCAAAGCCGTGAGCAAAATGGCAAGAAACTTCTTCATCGTTTTTCCTCCTGAATATATTCGGATTTCCGGAAAGGGATTTCCCTTTCTGCAATTTCATTTTACTTTCTTTTTTCGCAAAGCGCCGTCTGTCGGTTTGCGCATATGTTTGTTGATTCGTTTTCTTTTGCGGGAATTTTGAAAAGAGGTTTCCCTGCCTTTTTTGTTTTTCGTCAAATGCCGCACGCAAAAGCCATCCGGTGCATCGCTTTCTTATTTACGAATCCGTTACAATAAAGGTGCAGCAAAGCCGGAAAGGAGGAAATGCGACATGAAACAGGGCAAAATACGGGATTTTTCTGTGTACGAAACCGATCACGCATACCGTCTTTTGTGGAAGCTCAGCGTACCGTCGGTGCTGACGACGCTGATCATGATGCTGTATAACCTCGCGGACGTATTCTTTATCGGGCAGCTCAACGACCGAATGCAGGTCGCGGCGGTATCACTGTGCTCGCCGGTGTTTTCGCTGCTGTCCGCCGTCGGGATGCTGTTCGGCAACGGCGGCTGCATCCGCTGCGCGACGTTGCTCGGAGAAAAGCGCAAGGACACCGTCAAAGCGGTCGCAGCCTTCTGCTTTTGGAGCGTACTGCTCACAGGTGTTTTGCTGTCCGCCGGCATGACTGCGTTTTTGCCGCAGGTGCTTCGGCTGCTCGGCGCATCGGACAGCACCTATGAACCTGCAAAGGGCTACCTTTCCGTCATGGCGCTCGGCATCCCACTGATGCTGTTCTGCCAGGCCGTTTCGGCGCT
>JAFUDD010000462.1 GCA_017459315.1 Clostridia bacterium
CTTGTGCTGCTGTTCAGTTCGTTCTACGAGCTGAACGAGGATGAATTCGCGGTCATCACCACGTTCGGCAAGCCGTCGGTCGTCAGCGATCCGGGCTTGAAGTGGAAGGTGCCGTTCATCCAGAACCGCCGCATCGTCTCCAAGGCCACCAAGGGCTTTGCCATCGGCTACGATCTCTACTCCACCGCGTCGATCCCGAGCGAATCGGTGATGATCACCGTCGATTACAACTTCGTCAACGTGGACTTCTATGTGGAATACCGCGTGACCGACCCGGTCAAGTACCTCTACGCTTCCGAGGACCCGGTGGGCATTTTGAAGATGCTTTGCCAGTCCTATATCCGCGATACCATCGGCCTTTATAAGGTGGACGACGTGATCACGACCGGCAAGAGCGAGATTCAGGCCTCGATCAAGGACAAGATCCTCTCCCGTCTGGAAAAGGAGGATCTCGGCATCACGCTCGTTTCGATCACGATTCAGGACGCCGAGCCGCCGACAACCGCCGTGCAGGAGGCGTTCAAGGCCGTCGAAACCGCCAAGCAGGACGCCGAAACCGCGACCAACAACGCGAACAAGTACGCGAACGAGGTGCTCCCCAAGGCGCACGCCGATGCAGACGAGATTCTGCAGCAGGCCGAAGCGTACAAGACCGCGCGGATCAACGCCGCAAACGGGCAGGCCGCACGCTTTAAGGAGCTGTACGCCGAATACTCGAAGTACCCGGCGATCACGCGGCAGCGCCTGTTCTATGAGGCCATCGGGGATATCTTCCCCGGCATGAAGGTCATTATCATGGGCGAGGACGGCAGCAAGGTGCAAACGCTGCTCCCGCTTGACACGCTGATGGGCAGCGTCACAGGCTCTGCTGCTCCCACCGTGCCGCAGACCGAAGAGTAAGGAGGCGATCCACATGACTACCCGCAATATTGTAACTATGGTCGTCGCGGCCGCCGCCGTGCTGCTTGTCATTCTGGTCGTGTCCGGCTGCCTGTTCGTCGTGCAGCAGAATGAATACGGCGTTGTGACCGAATTCGGCAAGGTCGTGGATATCAAGACCGAGCCGGGACTCTACTTCAAGGCGCCGTTCGTCCAGTCCGTATCCGCGCTGCCGAAGGCCGTTCTGCTCTACGACCTGCCGATCAGCGACGTCATCACCGCCGACAAACATTCGATGGTGCTCGATTCGTTCACGATGTGGCGCATCAGCGATCCGCGTCTATTCATCGAATCGCTGTCCGGCAGTCTCACCAACGCCGAAAGCCGCATCAATGCCAACGTGTATAACGCGCTGAAAACCGTGATCTCCTCGCAGAACCAGGAGGCGATCATTTCCGGCCGAGACGGACTGATCGTCAGCCTTGTGATGGAGAACATCGGCACGAGCTTCGACCGCTACGGCATCGAGATTTTAGCCGTCGAAACCAAGACGCTCGATCTGCCCGACGACAACAAGGATGCTGTCTATACGCGCATGATCTCCGAGCGCAACAACATCGCGGCGTCCTACACCGCCGAAGGCAACGCGGACGCAAAGCGCATCCGCAACGCCGCCGACCGCGAGGTGGAGGTGATCCTCTCCGAAGCGCAGGCCAAGGCCGAGACCATCCGCGCCGAGGGCGACGCCGAATACATGCGCATCCTCTCCGAGGTCTACGACACCGACGAGGAAGCCGATTTCTATACCTTCATGATCGCGCTCGACGCTTTGAAGGAATCCATGACCGGCGAGCAAAAGACGCTGATTCTGGACGCCTCCAGCCCGATTGCAAAGCTGTTCTATTAAGCGCACAGCAAAAGCAGCGCCGCCCCCCGAAACGAGGGCGGCGCTGTTGTATTTCGGTCTGTTTTTTATTACGCGATC
>JAFUDD010000463.1 GCA_017459315.1 Clostridia bacterium
AACAAAAATCACGGATTGCCCCCCCAATCCGTGTTTTTTTTGAAAACCCCCTTGACAAAACTCAGCTTCTGCCACCCTTATCAACAGCCTGTCGTATATGGAAGAAAACCCTGCCTTGACGAAAGACCGTCATCGGCGGTATACTGAACGGGAAAGGAAAACCGCTATGCCGTACACCGTGACCGTCCGCCGCGCCGATGCGTTCGACGCCGCGCGGCTTGCTGAAATCTATGCCTATTACGTGGCGCACACCGCCGTCACGTTTGATTACGATGCGCCCTCCGCGCTCGAATTTGCCGAGAAGGTCGAGCGCGTGCAAAGGGCGTATCCGTTTTTGGTCGTGTGCGAAAACGGCCGCGTGATGGGCTATGCGTACGCGGGGCCATTCGTCGGGCGGGAGGCGTATCGGTATTCCGCCGAGGTTTCGATCTACCTTGACCCGAACGCGCGCGGGCGCGGCATGGGCCGGGCGCTGTATGAAGCCTTGGAAACGGCGCTCGTTTTGCAGGGCATTCGCAACCTGTATGCGTGCATCGGCGTGCCGACCGTGCCGGATGAATACCTCACCGACCACAGCGCGCGGTTTCATGCGCACCTCGGCTATCGCACCGTCGGGCATTTTCATGCCTGCGGGTATAAGTTCGGGCGGTGGTACGACATGATCTGGATGGAAAAACGGCTGACCGCGCCGGACGATACTGCGGTGCCGACGGCGGAGGATATCACGCTGGAATCGCAGACGCTCGAAAGCTACGACGCATATTGCCGAAGGCTTGTGCAGGACCCGATGCTGTTTGCCGACCCCGCCGCGTTCCGGCCGTATGTGTATGAGGCCGAAGCCGTTGCGGCTACTTTTAGGCACAACCGCCTGCGCACCGACCGCCGGTATTTTACGGTATACCTCGGCAGCGAGCCGGTGGGCGAGCTTGTCTTAAAGGCCATCGACCGCGCGGACAGAACGTGCGAGCTTGGGATCTGCCTTGCGCACGACGGCGTGAAGGGGCGCGGCTTCGGCACGCGCGCGGAGCAGCTTGCGCTGACTTTGGCGTTCGGGGCGCTCGGAATGCGCGCCGTGTATGCGGACACGCTGCCGCAAAACAAGCGCAGTCAGCGCGTACTGGAAAAGGTCGGCTTTGTGCCGCTCGGCGAGCGGGACGGGTTTTTGCTGTTCGGCATCACGCGCGAACGGTTTGATGCGCTGTACGGAGGAAAGACGGAATGACGGTGGATGTGTTTCAGCAATATTTTGCGGGCGAATGTGTCTGTCACGGCGTTTTGCGCCGGGGCGCTTCGGTCAAGCTGACAAGCGACAGCGCGGCCGGGGAAATCGCCTATACCGTTTCGGTCAGCTTTTTTCCGCACACGGACGACGAGGACTTTGCGGTGTCGTATGATGCGTACGCCGAAAGCGAAATCTACCGCGCGGCGGGGCGGCGCTCGAAAAAGCGCGAGGCGGCGCTGCTGAACGATCTGCAGGAAAACGCCGACGCGCTTGCGCAGACGCTCGGCGGGAGGATCGACTGGGAAAAGCCTTTGCGGGACGCGCGGCGGGGCTGAACGGCATCGAAGCCGCATAGGATAGGACAGAGGAACGGGCGAGGGGAAACGTGAACAACAAGCAGGAAGAAAAATTCATCCGCATGACGACCGAGCCGGTCGGGCGGCTGATTACAAAAATGGCGGTGCCGACCATCGTGGCGATGATGGTGACGGCGCTGTACAATATGGCGGACACGTTCTTTGTCGGGCAGCTGCATTCCAACAGCGCGACCGGCGCCATCGGCGTTTCGTTCAGTCTGATGACGGTCATGCAGGCGCTCGGCTTCTTTTTCGGGCAAGGCTCCGGCAACTATATTTCGCGGCAGCTCGGCAAGCATCAGACCGACGATGCGGCGATCATGGCGGCCAGCGGCGCGGCCATGTCGTTTACGGCGGGGCTTGTCGTGCTGGTGATCGGGCAGATTTTTTTGGAGCCGATCTGCCTGCTGCTCGGCTCGACGCCGACGATCCTGCCCTACGCGTGCGATTATCTGCGGTTCATCCTGATCGGCGCGCCGTATATGATGGCGTCGTTCACGCTGAACAATCAGCTGCGGTTCCAAGGCAGCGCGCTCTATGCCATGATCGGCATTGCGACCGGCGCCGTGCTGAATATCGCGCTCGACCCGCTGCTGATCTTCGGGCTCGGCCTCGGCGTGCAGGGCGCGGCGATTGCGACGATCATCAGTCAGCTCGTTTCGTTCATTCTGCTCGTCGTCGGCACCACGCGCCCCGGCAACGTGCATCTGCATTTCAAAAACATCCGCTTCACAGGGGCGATCTTTGCGCAGGTATGGAAGGGCGGGTTCCCGTCGCTGCTGCGGCAGGGGCTGATCTCGGTCGCCACGATCTGTCTGAACCTGTCCGCGGGCGTCTACGGCGACGCGGCGATCGCGGCGATGAGCGTCGTTTCCCGCGCAATGGGCATGGCGCTGTCGGCCTTGATCGGGTTCGGACAGGGCTTTCAGCCGGTCTGCGGGTTCAATTACGGCGCGGGGCTGTATGACCGCGTGAAAAAGGCGTTTCGGTTCACGGTGCTGACCGCGACGGCGGGGCTTGTCGTGCTGTCCGCTGTCGGGTTTGCGTTCGCGCCGCGCATCGTGGCGATCTTCCGCGACGACCCGGAGGTTATTGCGTTCGGCACGACAGCCATGCGCATCCAATGCGTGACGTTCTCGCTCGGCGGCGTCGTGATGATCGCCAACATGATGACGCAGACGATGGGCAAGACCGTGCAGGCGTCGATCCTCGCGGCGGCGCGGCAGGGGCTGTTCTTCATTCCGGCGGTACTGCTGCTGCCGCGGTTTTGGGGCGCGCTCGGCGTGCAGATGGCACAGTCCGTGTCCGATGTGTGCGCGTTTGCGCTCGCGCTGCCGATGGCGATCTCCGTGCTGCGCGGCCTCGACCGGGAAAAGGCGAATGAGCCGACCGCAGGGAATTGGTGAAAATCGCAGGAAAACCGCTTGCGTAAGCGGGCGGTGTTCCGTATAATAAAAACAACAAAATACGTTGCAAGGGGTGGACTATGGATTTTAACAAAACCGCACTCGGCATCGAGCTTGGCTCCACGCGCATCAAGGCCGTGCTGATAGACCATCAGCATAAGCCCATCGCACAGGGCGACTTTACGTGGG
>JAFUDD010000464.1 GCA_017459315.1 Clostridia bacterium
ATACCGGTCGGCTCGTTTCGATCTGCGATGCGCTCGAAACTGGCCCGTTCGACGCGGTCGTGCTGCACCAGGCGAGCGGCGACAGCGGATGGGAGAACACCTATGAGCCGTTTCTGTCGCTGCTGCTCGGCTTTTTGGAGGAGCGTTCGCCGGGAGCAAAGGTATACCTGAACGAAACGTGGGCGTATGAACAGAACAGTACGCATCCGCATTTTATGCGTTACAACCGCGACCAAGCCGAGATGCTGCGTCGTCTGAAAGCGGCTTACGAACAAGTGGCAAAGGCGCATGGACTCCCGCTGATCCGCAGCGGAGAGCTGATCCAAACGCTTCGCACGCTGCCGTACTTTGACGGGACGGTCCGCACGATCACGCGCGACGGCTTTCACCTCGATTATGTTTACGGACGGTATGCGGTCGCCCTGCTGTGGGCACGCGAGATCTTCGGCGTCGAACCGCCCGCATCGTTCGTTCCCGCCGCTGCCTTCACACCGCATAAACCGCCCGATTCCACCGTTTTAGCCGCGATCCGAAAGGCCGTCGACCGGACGCCGCGGGCATAAAGGCACAGAAAAAGAGCCGCAAGCCATGCGGCTCTTTGCTTTGTTCGTTCAGATCAGATTCTTCCCGTCCGCGCCGAACAGGTGCATCAGGTTCGTGTCGAACGTGAAGCAGATGTCCTCGCCAAACTCGAACCCCTTGCGGTGATCCGCCGGCAGATCCACGGTCTGCAGCACGAGCACGACATCCTTTTCGTTCGCCGTGACATGCAGATGGATCGAGGAGCCCATCATTTCCGATACGTCTACCGTCGCCTTGATGTGCGGTTCGTTCTCCGCATCGCTGCAAAGCGAAAGGTGCTCCGGACGGATGCCGAGCTTGATCGTCTGCGGCTCGACCTTTGCCGCTTCAAACTCCGCCTGCTTTTCCGGGCTGAACGGGAATGTGACGCCGTTGATCGTGACGCTGTAGCGGCCGTTGTCCTTTCGCAGTTCGCCGTCGAATAGGTTCATCTGCGGCGAGCCGATGAACCCTGCGACAAACAGGTTCGCCGGATGATCGAACACCTCCTGCGGCGTGCCGATCTGCTGAATGAAGCCGTCCTTCATGATGACGATGCGATCGCCGAGCGTCATGGCTTCGGTCTGATCGTGGGTAACATAGATAAACGTCGTGTTGATGCGGTGGCGCAGCTTGATGATCTCCGCGCGCATCTCGTTGCGCAGCTTTGCGTCCAAGTTGCTGAGCGGTTCATCCATCAGCATGACCTTCGGCTCACGGACGATGGCACGACCGATCGCGACACGCTGCCTTTGGCCGCCGGACAATGCCTTGGGCTTTCTCTGGAGGTATTCGGTGATGCCGAGGATCTCGGCGGCTTCGCGTACCTTCTGGTCGATCTCACGCTTCGGGACCTTACGGAGCTTCAGCGCGAACGCCATGTTCTCATACACGGTCATGTGCGGATAGAGGGCGTAGTTCTGGAAAACCATCGCGATATCTCTGTCCTTGGGCGCGACATCGTTGACTAATTTTCCGTCGATGTACAGTTCGCCGTCAGTGATCTCTTCGAGACCGGCGACCATACGCAATGTGGTGGATTTACCGCAGCCGGAGGGACCGACGAAGACGATAAATTCCTTGTCGGCGATTTCGAGGTTGAAATCATCGACCGCGGTGACCTTGTTGTCGTAGACCTTCTTGATGTTTCTGAGGCTCAGATTTGCCATACAACCTTTGACTTTAACGATCCCGGACTTCTCCAACGAACCGTCTCGCGTTCCGCGCTTGATCGGACACGCATTGCGGCACGTCTCCACAGTGCCGCACCCCAAGCCGAGGGGACCGCTCCGCAACGGGAGCGGGTGAGTTTCCTCCTTTTTATGCAGCCCTTCCCGCCCCATAAAGTGGAGTGAAGCGGTACGGGCCGATTGACAAGGTGCTGTTCCTTTGGGAACACATACATTTTACATAAGGGTGGAAGAACTGTCAAGACATTATGTGAAAACGATTACGCATTTTCTGCTTTTTTCTTCGATGAACGAACGGATACACCAATAGGCAGACAAAAAACGCCCCTTAGAGGGGCGGCAAAGAGAAAACGGTGCTATTGGGCAAGACCCAAAAGCTCAAGCTCGTTTGCTTTTGTCTGCATACCCCGGATCGTCTGCTCCATGACGGTTTCAAGGGGCAGGCCGAGAAGCTCACAGCCGCTTTGGATGACCGCGCGGTCACACTTGGCCGCAAACTTCTTGTCCTTATACTTCTTTTTAAGGCTCGAAACGGATAGATCGGAGATGCCGTTTGGGCGCATCCGCGCGGCGGCCATCACAATGCCGGTCAGCTCGTCCACGGTGTAGAGCGACTTTTCGAGGTTCGTCTCGGGCTTTTGGTCGGTACAGATGCCCCACCCGTGCGACAGGATCGCGCGGATATCCGCTTCGTCCAAGCCCTCCGGCTCCAGCTTTTCGCGCGTATGCTGCAAATGCTCGTCCGGGAACTGCTCATAATCCACATCGTGCAGATACCCGATCGCCTCCCAATGCGCCTTATCCTCGCCGAAATACTCGGCCATTGCGCCCATTGCTGCCGAAACGGCGATCGCGTGCTTCACAAGCGACGGTTCATTCGAATGCTTGGCCAGAATCGTTTCGGCCATGTCCTTTGTCAATTGCATATCCTATCCTCCTTGGGATTAACGATTTCCGATCACAGCGAATGGACGTACTGCACGAACGGTGCGTCGATCTTCTCGGCGGCGGCCTTGGCTTCGGCTTCGGTACGGAACAGGCCGAACACTGCCGACCCGCTGCCGCTCATCTGCGCGGCGACGGCGCCCGCGTCCGACAGCTGCTGCTTGAGCGCGCCGATCTCGGGGACGCGTTCGATGGCAGGCGGCTCCAATACGTTCTGCATGGCGCTTGCAAGCGCATCTAAATCACCCCTCGACAGCGCAGCCATCGCGCCGAAGGTATCGACCTTCGGACGGGGCAGGGGGAGCGCCCGGAACAGCGCGCCGGTCGAAACGCCCTCATTCGGCTTACAGAGAACAAAGTGCAGCCGGTCTTTGATGGCAAACGGCGTTAAAATCTCGCCGACGCCCTCGCAGCGGCAGGTACCGCCGACCAGACAAAACGGCACGTCTGCGCCGACCGCAAGCGCGATCCGGGACAGCGCTTGGTCGTCGCACATCCGGTGCAGCCGCTGCAGACCCCGCAGCACCGCTGCCGCATCCGCGCTGCCGCCGCCGAGGCCCGCCTCCGCAGGGATGCGCTTTTCACAGCGGATGCGCGCGCCGCAGCCGGTTTCCTGCCGGTACAATTCCGCCGCGCGGAACATCGTATTGTCGGGCGGGAGCGTCATGCCGGTCACGGTGACCTCGACCGTGCGGGATTTTTCGATGAACACGCGATCGAAAAGGCTGACCGTGTGCATGATCGTGTCGATGGCGTGGTACCCGTCCTGCCGTTTATACAGGATGCCGAGCGTGAGATTCAATTTGGCGAGCGCAAGCTCCTCAATGATCGTTTTCATACCAAAAGTATAGCACCAAAGCGAACATTGCGCAAGCGCGGCACGACGAAAGAACCGGCGCGGATGGAAAAAACACTTTGACAGTCGTTTCATCTATGGTATAATGCGTTCATAGCAACGAATGAGGTAAACGGGAAATGCAGCTTTGTCCGCTTTGCAGCGGTTCTTCGGGAAATGCCACCTATGTCTCGGCGGGGAATACACGGCTGCTCATCGACGCCGGGCTGTCGTGCCGCAGGATCACCGAGCTTTTGGGGCAGATTCATGTCGATCCGCTGCAGCTGTCGGCCATTCTGATCACGCATGAGCATACCGACCATATTAAGGGCGTGAACATCCTGTCGAAGCGATACCATCTGCCGGTCTATGCCAACGTGCAATGCTGGGGCATGATGCGGGAGCAAATGGACGGCGTAGCGCCGGAAAACATGCGCGTCTTTGAAAGCGACCGGGAGTTTTTCATCGGGGAGACCGCGATCCTGCCGTTTTCCACCTACCACGATTCGGCGCACGCGGTCGGATTCACGATCCGGCATAAGGGCGAAAAGGCCGCCGTCTGCACCGACTGCGGGCATATCGACACGCGCATCTTAGACACGCTGGCGGACAGCGGCATCGTGCTGCTCGAGGCGAATCATGACGTGGATATGCTGATGGCGGGCAGCTATCCGTATCTGCTGAAAAAGCGCATCCTGTCCGGCAACGGGCATCTCAATAACGAGGATTGCGGCAGGGCGCTCGTCGAGCTGCATAAGCGCGGCGTGAAGTGCGCCATACTGGGGCACCTGTCCGCCGAGAACAACTATCCCGATCTTGCGCTGATCTCGGTGCTGACCGCGCTGCAGAATGCCGGGATCGCAAACGATATGCAGGTGATCGTCGCCAAGCGCGACGAGCCGACGGG
>JAFUDD010000465.1 GCA_017459315.1 Clostridia bacterium
ATACTTTTCCCCGTCCCGGCGCATACTCCCGTTATGCTGAATCTGTTTTTACGCACGCTGATCCTCTATCTGTTTCTGCTGCTGATTTTGCGACTCACCGGTAAACGGCAGGTCGCGGATCTTGAGCCGTTCGACCTCATTGTGACGCTGATCGTTGCGGACGTCGGGAGCAACGCGATCTCCGATACCAACATCCCCCTGCTGTACAGTATTGTCCCGATTATCGGACTGTATCTGATGCAGCAGGTGATCGCGCGGGCATGTCTGAAATCCGACCGCGTGCGGCATTTCCTGTGCGGCACGCCGCAGCTTTTGATTCGCGGCGGGCGGCTCGACGAAGCTGTGATGCGCCGCACCAACTACACGATCCATGACATACTGGATCACCTGCGGGAAAAGGACGTGTTCAATCTGGACGAGGTCGAAGACGCGGTGCTCGAAACAAACGGCTCGATGAGTGTGCGCCTAAAGCCCTCGACGCAGCCGCCGGTTCGCACGGAGCTGCACATTCCCATTCCAAAGGAGCGGCCGCCCGCGCTGCTGATCCGGGAGGGGCGGCTCTGTCCGGAAGGGCTTGCGGAAGCGGCCATAGACGAGGCCGCGCTTATGAAGCGGCTTCGTAAAAACGGCCTGCAGGTTGCGGATATTTTCGTTTTGCAGCGCACAACAGCGGGCAAGCTGCACGCGCAGGTCAAGGCGGAAAAAGGCGGCAAGGTAAGGGAACTGGCGTAGCGAAGCTTTTCAGCCTGTTCCCGCTATGTGAAAAGCGCCTTTTTCTATCCATGCCATGAAAGGAGTTCTATGGGTTTTATCTGGTTTCGCAGAGTCTGTACGGCTCTGCTGTGCGCCCTGCTCGCCGTGCTGTTCACGGTGCCGGGGCGGTATCTCGACACGCAAAGCGCGGCTTGGAACGACGACATCGACGCGGCGGGCGCGGCGCTGCGGGCGGGCGATTACCAAAGGGCCGGAACGAATGCCGACGCACTCGTCTCCTCCTTTGCCGAGGCCAAGCCTGCGCTCGAACGCTTTCTGCACCACGACGCGGTCGAGGGCGTGTTCGCCGCGCTGATGGAGGCCGAGGTGCTTTGCGCCGCGCATGACGCGCCCGGTGCGCTCGCCGCGCTTGCCGCTGCAAAGGGCGGGATCGAGCACCTGCTTTGCATTGAGCGGTTCACCTGGAACGCGCTGTTATAAAGCCGCCCCTTGCGCCGGACGCCGCCGCGTGTTATGCTGTATACATAAAGGCGGTGAAACGATGAGAGTTTTCTCACAAAGGTTCGGACGGCTGCTGCTGTTCGGGCTGCTGCTGTTCGGCATAACGGCGCTTGCGGGCGTGTGCATGCGCGTCCTTGCCGGATGGGTGCGGCTCGGTGCGGTGACAATATGCAACCTCGTCAACGGCGGTCTTGCGCTGCTGTTTCTGCGACTTTCCGGGCGGCGGTTTGCCGTTTCGCTTCGTCCCGCGGCGCAATGGCTTTGGGCGCTCCTGCTTGCGGGCGGGCTCGGGCTGACGATCATCGTCCTTCCGCTGCTGTTCGGCACGTCGCTTGTCGGCCGTCATGCGGACTTTGTGCCGTGGGCGGCGGCCGTGGAGCTTTTTGACAATCTTTTGGTGATCGGTCCTGTCGAGGAGCTGATCTTTCGTGAATACGTGCAGGGCGAGCTTTCCACCCTGCTGCCGAAGAAAACTTGGCTTGCGGTTCTGTTGGCAAGCCCCCTTTTCGGCGCATGGCATCTGATCAACGGCTCGCCCGTGCAGGCGCTGTTCACGTTCGGGATCGGGTGCGCGTTCGGCTTTGCGCGGCAATACGGCAAGGGCTGTACCTACCTTTCCTGCGCTCTCGGCCACGGTCTGTATGACAGCCTGTGCAGCGTCATGCGCTGGCTGCTGCCGTAACAGAGAAAAACGGCGTGACCTTTGCAGTCATGCCGTTTCTGTTTCTTGGGCCGGAGCAATAATCCGACACCCGTTATTCATGATCAGCGATAGAGACCCGCCCGATAAGCCATTTTATATGAGGCACTATAGCTCCCTGAACCCATTTTCCTTCAGCAGCTTAACAAGGCGTTTCATCGCGCTCTTTTCCGCTCCGTACGAAAACCCGACAAGTCCCTCTCTGCCGCCGCCGGAAACGATCTCCACCGTTGTTTCATCGACAGTTTCCTCGACAATGACCGTCAAAGTTAGAGTTGAATTGATCCTGAAATAATATTCTTCGGCAACAAAGATCGTTATTGTGCGATCTTGCCCTTCGATCCTTTTCATATAGAAGCCATCGTCAGGAAAAGCATGGGAGGAAAACCAGTCAATCAAAGCAGTATCTATTTCTGCGTTGTTCCGTGCTGTCAATACGGTCTTTATCATACTGTCCTCCGTCATTCCCGATCTATCTTCGTCTGCTTCGCTTCTTCCTGCCGCGACAGCCGCACCGGGCCGAGCTCGATCACAAAATGCGGTTCCGTGATCCCCGTCTGCGGGTGTGCATCCGTAACGCTGATACGAACGCCGCCGATCTCCGTTTCCGTAAAGCCGTCCGCCGTGCCGAGCAGAACGTATTGCTCACCGATAAAGTCCACGGTGCCGTCCGCGTTTTCGCACAGCGGAATCGCCTCCAGGGGCTTTGCAATATCGACGCCGAGGCTGTCAAGGTACGCCGCAATTATAGGCAGCGCGGCGCGGGCTTCGCGCCGGTAGCGGCGGCAATATGCGCAGTCGCATAGCGCGCTTTCGGGCAGCGCCGCATAGTAGGCGCGCGTGCGTTCGATGTCGATTCCTTTCATACGGTCTCCGTGATGCAAAAGAAGGGGCGAACCCTCGTCCCTCCCGTTTGTTTCTGTTTTTCTCATGCCGCGGGCGTCGGCTTCTGCTTATAGATGCGGCCGGGCACCGGTTCTTCGCCGCCCGCGCGGATCAGCTCGGACACAGTGACAAGCTCATAGCCCTGCTCCCACAGCCACGGGATCAGCTCGTCGATGGCGTCGAGCGTCGCCTGCATCCGGTCATGGAACAGCACGATGGAGCCGTCCTGAATCTTCTTTTTCACCACGTCAAGGATCTTGTTCTTGTTTTTCAGCTGCCAGTCGCACGAATCGACCGACCACATGATCACCGACAGGCCCGCGTCGCCCGCCGCATGGCGCACGTTGTCGTTATACATGCCTCCCGGCGGCCGCATCAGAATCGGGACATACCCGCCCTCGACGGATTCGTTGATCTCTTTTTTTGTCGCTTCAAACCGCTTAAGGTTATCATGACGATTGAAATTCACCATGCGGTCATGGTTCAGGCCGTGGCATCCGATCTCACAGCCGAGATCGACGATGCGCTGCACGGTCGCGTGGTTGTCGTCGTGTATCGCGCTCGACAGCAAAAAGAACGTGACATGCACGCCGTATTTTTCGATGATATCGAGGAACGGCTCGGTATACTTCGGGCTTGGGCCGTCGTCAAACGTCAGCGCCACGAGCTTGCGGTTCGGATCCGGCGTCGGCGTGGGCGTGGGCGTCGGTGTGGGCGTGGGGGTCGGCTCCGGGCTCGGCGTGGGCGTCGGCGTCGGCGGCAGCGTCGGCGCGGGGCGCGGCGTATCGGTCGCGGCGGAGCCGATCTCGATGCTCTCCGTCACAACCGTTTCGACCGGCACGGTTTCCACCGGGACAGCCTGCGGCGCGTCCGTCTCGGCCGGGAGCGAAAGCGCGTCCGGCTCGCCGGTGGGCGTGCAGCCGAGCAGGAGCAATATGCAAAGAATGACAAGGAAAATTCGTTTCATGCGGCTATTGTACCACATGCTTCGACAAAGCGCAACGGTTTTCGACACGCCAAGTGCTCGTCCCGCCGTCCGTCGCAGACGTTATTTTCCCGCGAACCGAAACGGGTTTTCGATGCGCTCCTTTTGCCAGAATGTGATCGCCTTACGGTACATTGCGCGGGCGTGAAGCCGGTCGTGCCAAAGCAGACGGCGCAGCAGCTTTTTGCGCGTCCATGCTTCGCCGGTTTCGTCCTCGGTGATTTTGTTTTCCAAAAACTGCGGCTCGGCCTCGAGCTGCGTGAACAGCTTCACGCGCTCGGTAAACAGATCGCCGTCCGGATCGAGCGCGATTCCGAGTCGTGCGGCATAAGCGGCCTGTACCGCCGTGATGTGCTTTTGCATCTCGCGCGAGGTCTGCGGCAGACGGCCGTAGAAGCAGCGCCGGGACTTGACGAGCGCCCGATCCTTCTGCGGGATCGACAGAAACTGCGTCTCGATATCCTTTGCCGAGCGCAGGCAGAGCGATTTCAGCTGTGTGTAGGTTGCCATGCTCATCGGCAGCCGTTCGGACGGGAACAGCACGCGCGTCTCGCCGTCCTCCACCGCCGCCGGGCTTTTGCACTCCTGCACCGTGCGAAACTCATTCATCGGCTCGCGCGGGCCCTGCCCCGTCCATGCGCGGTATTGCGCCAGCGCCGCGGGCAGCTTTTGCATGGCTTCCTCCCGCGTTTCGCCGCGTGCCGATACGCCCGGATACCCGTCTGCAAAGATCTGCACACCGCTGTCGTTGTATTCGATAATGAGGTCGATCATAGTCCCTCCCGCCCTTCAAAGTGCTGTTTCTATTAAACCACACCGATGCGTCCGATTTGCGTCTGTTTGATGAACAAACGATGAACTTTCCGTCCTGCTCAGCCCCTGCCCAAACCCTTGCTGCAAAACGGCATCCTTTGCGCCGCAGGCCGCAAAAAAGAGAGCCGTTTTCGGCTCCCTTGCGGTCAATGTATTGGTGCTTTGAAAAGCGGTTCTTATTCCCACTCGACACGGGAAGCCAAAACTTAAACAAATTTGTTTAGGTCGCATGTTTTCTCGTGCATGTGGTGTCTGTATTATCCCCGTACAAAACCAATGATTCCATTTCGTACAAACCTAATGTTTCTGGTGGTCATCTTTTTTATCATCCTTTTTTCTCGCAAATCATTCATTTTCCGCCACACTTCCTTCTCCATTTTCTTTCTTAATCTCTCCCCATCAAAAGCAGAGGACCCATCGGAAAACAAAGAAGAAAACCAATCATGCCATTCTCATTACCAATACCAATTGACATGACATAGGCGGCTGTGGCCGCCCCTCATCCATTGCCCTGCCCATTCCAATTCCTTTGACAATATCTATGTTTTTCAGTTCTCATGCTTATCTTCATTCTCATTTTCATTCATTCAAATGAACTGCAGAACCAGAAGCAGCATCAGGGATGGAAGGAGGTCTCGGCGGAGAATTGGCGAGAAGATTCGAGGACATTTCATTCGTATTGGTATCACCAGAACATATGAAAAGCACCCCGAGAACTTCATGGTTCTCGGGGTGCCTGTATCTCCCCTTATCTTATCTCATCAGAATCATCCGATTTGTACTTTTCGGAATCATCGAATTTGGTCGGGTATATGTGCATTATTCCCACTCAATCGTGGCGACGGGCTTTTCGCTGATGTCCCACAGGACGCGGTTGACGCCGGGGATCTTGACGATGCGGTCGCGCATGGTGCAGAGGACGGAGAACGGGATCTCCGGCACGGTGGCGGTGACGGCGTCTACGGTATTGACCGCGCGGATGACGACGGCCCAGCCCATATAACGGACGCCCTTGCCATTTTCGTACTTGATGCCGGTGGAAACGATATCGGGGATCGCGCAGAAGTACTGCCACGGGGTCACAGGCAGCTTGCCGATCTCCTCACGGACGATGGCGTCCGCTTCGCGCAGGGCTTCGAGACGGTCGCGCGTGATCGCGCCGACGCAGCGCACGCCAAGACCGGGGCCCGGGAACGGCTGACGATAGACCATGGAATCCGGCAGGCCGAGCGCCTTGCCCACAACGCGCACCTCGTCCTTATAGAGCAGCTTGACCGGCTCGACAAGCTCGAAATCGCTCATGTCCTCCGGCAGACCGCCGACGTTGTGATGCGCCTTGACGCCGTGGGATTCCAAAATATCGGGGTAGATCGTGCCCTGACCGAGGAAGCTAATGCCGTCCAGCTTTCTGGCCTCCTCCGCAAACACGTCGATGAAGATCTTGCCGATAATCTTGCGCTTCTGCTCCGGCTCGCTCACGCCCGCCAAGGCATCCAAGAAGCGATCCACCGCGTCCACATAAACGAGGTTTGCACCGAGCTGATTGCGGAACACCTCGATCACCTGCTCCGGCTCGCCCTTGCGCAGCAGGCCGTGATTGACATGCACGCAGGTAAGCTGACTGCCGACGGCCTTGATCAACAGCGCCGCCACAACGGAAGAATCCACGCCGCCGGACAGGGCCAGCAGCACCTTTTTATCGCCGATCTGCTCGCGCAGCGCCTTCACCTGTTCGTCGATAAACGCGTTTGCGAGCGCCGCGGTCGTAATGCGCTCCATATTGTCGGGTCTCTTGTTGCCTTGTTCCATCGTAGTTCCTCCTATCTGAATTGATGCTTATTTGATGGGATTGCTCTTTTCCCGCTGAATTACGTCGTGTGCGCCGCCCTCGACAATGCTCGTGGCCGACACAAGCGTCAGCACCGCCTTTTCATGCAGCTCCGGGATCGACAGCGCCGCGCAGTTGCACATTGTGGACTTGACCTTCGCCAGCGTCATCAGCACATTGTCCTTCAGGCTGCCCGCATACGGGACGTAGGAATCGACGCCTTCTTCAAAGCTCAGCTTCTTGTCGCCGCCGAGATCGTACCGCTGCCAGTTGCGCGCGCGGTTGCTTCCCTCGCCCCAGTATTCCTTATAATACGTGCCGCCGATCGACACGCGCGCGGACGGGCTTTCGTCGAACCGTGCAAAGTACCGACCGAGCATCACAAAGTCCGCGCCCATCGCCAGCGCGAGCGTGATATGGTGATCGTAGACAATGCCGCCGTCCGAGCAGACCGGGACATACACGCCGGTTTCCTCGAAATATTCGTCACGCGCTTTGCAGACATCCAAAAGCGCGGAGGCCTGTCCTCTGCCGATGCCCTTCGTCTCACGCGTGATGCAGATGGAGCCGCCGCCGATGCCGACCTTGACAAAGTCCGCGCCGCAGTCCGCAAGGAAACGGAAGCCCGCCGCATCGACAACGTTGCCCGCGCCGACCTTGACGGTATCGCCGTAGGTCTTTCTAATCCATTCGAGCGTGAGCTTTTGCCACTCGGAAAAGCCCTCGCTGGAGTCGATGCACAGCGCGTCCGCACCGGCCTCGATCAGCGCCGGAACGCGCTCTTTATAGTCGCGCGTGTTAATGCCCGCGCCGACGATATACCGCTTGGATTCGTCCAAAAGCTCGTTCGGGTTCTGCTTGTGTAGATCGTAGTCCTGGCGGAACACGAATCAGCAGAGCCGGCCCTCGCTGCTGACGATCGGGAGCGCGTTGAGCTTGTACTCCCAGATCATATCGTTCGCTTCCTTCAGCGTCGTGCCTTCCTTAGCCCAGATCAGCTTGTCGAACGGGGTCATGAAGGTTTCGACCTTGGTATCCGGCGTCATGCGGCTGACGCGATAATCGCGGCTTGTAACGATGCCGAGCAGCTTGCCGTCCGGCGTGCCGTCGTCGGTGACGGCGACCGTGGAATGGCCGGTGCGGGCCTTGAGGTCGATCACGTCGGCCAAGGTCGCGTCGGGACG
>JAFUDD010000466.1 GCA_017459315.1 Clostridia bacterium
ATATCGCAGACGCCTGCAAGCTCAATGACCGAGAACAGGTGCAGAAAATTCTTGATGTAGATGTAGCTGATCATGCCGCAGCCGACCACGGCTGTTCTGACCTTGCGCATGGTATCCTCCGATGGTTACGGGCGAATGGCGGCCTTGATGAAGTTATCCGTATGGTTCTCCATCATTTCGCTGACCTTGTCGAAATCCTGCATGTCATAAATCTTTGTGACGCCGGTGAATTGCCAGATGCCCTTTTCGAGCAGCTCCATGCAGCGGCGGCAAAGACCCGCCTCGTATTCGATGCGGCGCTCGTGGCAGTTGATCGTCGTGATCGCCTTGAAGTTCCACAGCTTGTAGTCGATGCTGCGCGGGCCGTCATTGTGATAGCCGCCGATGCCGAGACGGCCATGCGCTTTGACAAGCTCGCCTGCGAGCTGCAGACCGCTTTCGGTGCCGGTGAATTCCATGACCGTGGGAATGCCCGGCGCAAAGACGTTTGCGTTGTCGCCGCTGCGGGTGAGGTCGGCCTTGCCGATGGTCTCGAAGTTCGAACGGTACATCTCCGGCAGGTCATCCGGCTTATAGGTTTCGGTCGCACCGAATTTCTTGGCGTTTTCCAGCGCCTCGTCGCGCAGATCGACGGCAATGATATTGCCGTAGCCCATCGCCTTGAACAGACCGATCGTGCCGAGCCCCATATAGCCGCAGCCCACGACCGCCACGGTGTCGCCGAGCGTTTCAACGGGCAGCTTCATTGCCGCGGACAGGATGCAGGCCAGCGGTTCGGAGATCGCGTCCTCGTCCTTCAGACTGTCCGGCACATGCGCCATCTTTTCAGGCTGCACAACGATGTATTCCTTGTATGCACCGCCGCCGAGGCCGGTCACGCGGTCGCCCACCGCAAAGCCCTTGACGTTCTTGCCGACGGCTTCGACCACGCCGATGGACTCATGACCGAGGATATCGCCCGCCTTTGCGGTCGCCCACGGGTACAGCTCGGAATGGCACATGCCGGTCAGCGTGACGCGGACGAGCATTTCATTTTCGGAATAGGACGGAATCGGGACCTCGATGATCTTGCTCTTGCGGGGCCCTTCCATGACCATTTGGCGCATCGTGTTTTTCATGATTCAATATCTCCTTTCCTTCGTTCGGAAACAAGCTCAGTATATCGCACGGTGGGGGAAAGTGATAGTATTTGTCCGACAAAAAACTGGACAAAAACGCTGTTTTATGATACGCTCATGACAAGAAAAGGAGGACTTACGGGATGGCTTTGCTGACGGTCGGCGCGTCGCCGCGCCTGTTTACCGATTTTGCCCTGCACGATCACGGGTGTTATGAGATCATCATGGACACGGAGGGCGAGGGCGTCTATCGGATCGGAGAAAAAACGTATCCGTTTGCGCCCGGTACCGTGCATATTATCCCGCCGAACACGCCGCACCGCAAAACGGCGGCGGGCGGCTTTCGGGATATCTATCTGCATACGGATTCGCTTGTGTCGCGCGGCGCGTACGGTACGTTTGCCCCGACCGAGCCGATCATGCTGACGGACGATCCTTCGCATACGATGGAAAGCCTGTTTTTGATCCTGCTGTCGCGCTATGCCGACAGCAGCGGGCGCGACGCTGTGACAGAAACGCTGTTCGATGCGGTGCTGGAGCTGGTGA
>JAFUDD010000467.1 GCA_017459315.1 Clostridia bacterium
ATTATGCCGAGGACGCGCTCGCCGTTTACCAAGCCCGCCCAAGCGGAACGGCGCAGCTGCTGCGGCTTACCGGCGCGGGCCACGGCTTCAAGCCCCGTGAGGACAATTTGGCGTTCGCTGTGATCGAGCAGTTCCTTGCCGGGCGGCGCGAGATTCTCGCCGTCGATGTGCGCCTGACCAAAACGACCTTCCGCTTCGAGCAGGGCATGGACGTTCGTACGCTTGCCTTTACCGGCACAGCGGCCGGCCCGCAGTTTTCGGGCGAGATTCAGCCCGGCGCGGCGGACGTGCAAAAGCGAAAATGGGGACGCCCCGTGGAGTTCTGCGCCCGCTATGCGATAAAAGGCCGCGACAGCACCGGCGCGCCCTGCACCGTCCGTATCACCAACCGCACAACCGACGGCACGCATTGGCAGCCGCAGCTCGAAACCGATTCCCCCGCCCTTGCCGCATGGAACGGCGCAGAGCTGAAAGCCGTTCTCGAGATGCGCAAAGTCGGCCCCGTAGTGCATCTGTTTATGTGATAAGTAAAACGTCTCAACCGCACAGCCGGACAAAACCCCGCTGTGCTTTTTCATTGCGTCCGGACGGCATCTGTGATACTATATATTTACAGAGCGAAGGTTGCGGAGGTGTTCTATGAAGCTGTTATTTCTCATCGGGGATGCCGCTGTCGGAAAAATGACAGTCGGTCAGGAACTGATGAAGATCACCGAGTTAAGGCTCTTTCACAATCACATGACCATCGAGCCTGTGATCGAAATTTTCGGCAGATACGACGGAAAAACGATCTCGGAAATGCGGGATGTTATCTTCAGAAACTTTGCCGCTTCTGAAAATGACGGGATGATTTTTACGCTGATGATGGATTTCGATTCCCCTTCGGAATGGGCTTATCTGAAGCACGTCAAGGGTATATTTGAACCGTATGGGACAGATTTCTATTACGTAGAACTGATTGCCCCGCAGGAAATCCGGCTGCAAAGAAATGTTTCGGAGAACAGGCTGAAACACAAGCCTTCCAAAAGAGACATAGAAACGTCCAACCGGCGTTTGCTCCGGGATGACGAAAACCACAGGTGTGTCAGTTATGAAGGCGAGATCGTTTTTGACAACTATCTTCGGATCGATAATGCCGATATAAGCCCCGAAGAAGCGGCGAAAAGGATCAAGGAAGCCTTTCATCTGTAAATTCCGGTTTATCGGGGATAAGCGCAAGCCATACGACAGCGAAGGAGCATGCCATGCAGTTTTTTGAATACGGACAAAACCATACGAATACGATTCTGCTGCTGCACGGCGGCGGACTGTCGTGGTGGAACTATCGGGAGGCCGCGGCGCTTCTCGGGGAGGCGTACCATGTGATCCTTCCGATTCTGGACGGGCACGCCGGAAGCGACCGTCCCTTTACGACCATCGAGGACAATGCGGCCGAGATCCTTTCGTTTTTGGACGAACGGTGCAACGGCGCCGCAAAGCTGATCGGCGGGCTGTCCCTGGGCGGGCAGATCTTGCTCGAAATGCTGTCGCAGCGCAAGGACGTCTGCGCCTATGCGCTTGTCGAAAGCGCCGCCGTCCTTCCGGCGAGGCTGACAAACGCGCTGATTGCCCCGGCCTTCGGCAGCAGCTACGGCCTGATCCGAAACAGGCGCTTTGCCAAGCTGCAATTTCAATCGCTGCACATCAAGCCGGAGCTGTTTGAGGACTATTACCGCGATACCTGCCGCATACAAAAGGAGGACATGATCGCTTTTCTGAAAGCAAACACGTCCTA
>JAFUDD010000468.1 GCA_017459315.1 Clostridia bacterium
ATAATGGCCTTGGCCCGGACATAACCAGGGGCGGCCTTGGCGCCGAAGAGGAAGACCACCGGGGGCAGATCCTTCAGTTCCCCGGCTTTCAGTCGGTGATAGATCACCAGGATGGAAAGGGCGTTCATGAACTGGCGCTTATACTCGTGCATGCGCTTGACCTGCACATCGAACGCGAAGTTTTCGGGAAGGTCCACGCCCTCACGGTCGAGGATGATCTTGCGGAGCTGACGCTTCTTTTCGGTCTTGATCGCAAGGAATTCCTTCACGTCCGCATCGGTCATGTGCTGCTTCAAACCGTCGAGCTTGGTGAGGTCCTTAAGCCAGCCCTCGCCGACGCGCTTTGTGATGTAATCGGACAGTTCGGGGTTGCAGACGCCGAGCCAGCGGCGCTGCGTGATGCCGTTCGTCTTGTTCTGGAAGCGCTCGGGATAGAGCACGTACCACGGATGCAGCACGTCGTCCTTCAGGATTTGCGTATGGATCTCGGCCACGCCGTTGACATAGCTCGAACCGTAGACCGCAAGGTTCTCCATGCGGATGATATTGTTCGATACGATCGCATACGGCTCGCAATCCATGCCCTTTGCCATCAGCTCGCCGCACAGCTTCGCGTTGATGCCGTAGATGATGTCGAAGATCTCGGGCAGCAGGTCGCGGAACAGTTCGACGTTCCACTTTTCGAGCGCCTCGATCATGACGGTGTGGTTCGTGTAGCAGAACGTCTTTTGTGCCACGTCGAACGCCTCGTCGAACGTGAGGCCTTCCTTCATCAGAAGCCGGATCAGCTCGGGGATCGAGACGGTCGGATGCGTGTCGTTGAGCTGGATCGTGACGTACTTATGGAAGTCCGAAATCGGGTGGTTCTCGCGTTTATAGCGATACAGGATATCCTGCAGGCTCGCGGAGGACAGGAAATACTGCTGCTTTAAGCGCAGGCGCTTGCCGGCGGGCGTCGTGTCGTTCGGATAGAGCACGCGGGTGATATCCTCGACGGCGTTCTTTTCGAGCACGGCGGACGCGTATTCCTGGTTGTTGAAGGACTGGAAATCAAAGTCCCGCACGGCCTCGCTCTGCCAAAGGCGCAGCGTGCCGATGTTTTTGGTGTGGTAGCCGATGATCGGCATGTCGTAAGGCACGGCGCGCACGGTCTGATCGGAGAACGAAACGAGCACCTCATGGGATGCGCGGCGGCGGCTCCACGGATCGCCGAAACGCTGCCAGTCATCCGCAGACTCGACCTGATAGCCATTGTCGAAGCTCTGCTTGAACAGGCCGTATTTATAGCGCAGACCGTAGCCGTCGAGCGGCAGGTTCATCGTCGCGGCGGAATCGAGATAGCACGCGGCGAGGCGCCCGAGGCCGCCGTTGCCGAGCGCGTCGTCCTCGATCTCCTCGAACATGCCGAGGTCGAGCCCCTTTGCGGCGAACGCGGCTTTGACTTCATCCAGAATGCCGAGCGCGAAAAGGTTGTTGTAGACGCTGCGGCCGGTCAGATATTCGGCGCTGAAATAGAAGGCGCCGCGGGTGGATTCATGCGCGTGACGGCTCGCATACCATGCGTCCGCGATGCCGCCCATCACGACGGTCGCCAATGCGTTGTGCAGTTCCTGCGGCGTCGCTTCCTGCAAGGTGGTCTGGAAATCACGCTTCAGAACGAGCGAAATGGAATCCATGATGGCTTCTGCCTGCATAACAAAATTCTCCCCTAAAAATCATGTTTTTATCGTTTTCTGTACCCATACCGTAAAATACGCATTTTGCTATACGGTAATTCGATTATAGCATACATGTCAGAGCTTCGCCCCTGCTTTTACAGGCTTTTTTCGTAAATTTTGAGTAAATGGGAAAGCCGAAAATTTGCAATTTTGTCGCCCGATTTTTACGCGTGCTATCTTGTCGAAAGCAGGGAAACCCGCTATAATGGAAGAAAATATTGTATAAGGTATAATAGGGTATTTCTATGAGCGCAATCGGCTATTATAACGGAACCATCGGGCCTCTCGAAACCATGACGATCCCCCTGCTCGACCGTTCGACCTACTTCGGCGACGGCTGCTATGAGGCGCTGCTGTACCGCAATGGCAGGGGCTTTGCTCTGGAGCGCCATCTGGATCGCTTTGCAAGGAGCCTTTCGATGCTGCGGATCGACCCGCCCTGCTCGCGTGAAGAGCTGAAAGCGATCCTGTCCGAATGTGTTGCGGCGTCCGGCGAGCGCGAAGCGATGGTCTACTGGCAGGTTTCGCGCGGGACGGCGAAGCGCACGCACGGCTTCCCCAAGGGGGTGCGTCCGAACCTTACGGTCATGGTTACGCCCAAGGCGATCCCGCCGATGTGCGCGGATGTGCGGCTGATGACGGCGGAGGACATCCGCTTTACGATGTGCAACGTCAAGACGCTGAATCTGCTGCCGAACGTGCTGACCAATCAGGCCGCAGCGGAGCGCGGATTGGACGGCGCGATCTTTGTGCGCGACGGCGTCGTCACCGAGGGCACACACTCCAACGTGTCGATCCTGAAGGACGGCGCGCTGTATACGCACCCGGCGAACCATCTGATCCTGAAGGGCGTCACGCGCGATCTGCTTCTCGAACTGTGCCCGCGGCTCGGCATCGAGGTCAGGGAGGAACCGTTCACC
>JAFUDD010000469.1 GCA_017459315.1 Clostridia bacterium
AACGACGGCAAGGCGCAGGAATTCAAGGATCGCAAGGTCAACAACATCGGCCGTTCCACGCTGCGGCATGTCGGCCCGAACCCCGCGCCCAACGACGAAGTCCTGTCCTCCACGATGGATGCCGCGCTTGAAGCGGCGGCCGAGCCCGCGTGCTGCGCACCGACGGAGCCGGTCATCGCGCCGGAGGAGCCGAAGGACAGCGTGACGGTGATGCTGTTCAAGACCCCGACCTGCCCGAACTGCAAGCTCGCAGGGGCGCTGCTCGATAAGGCCGGTGTCCGCTATATCGCGCTGAACGCGAACGAGGAAAAGGATCTGGTCGAAAAGTACGGCATCAAGCAGGCGCCGACGCTCGTGCTTGTGGACGGCGACGAATTCGAGAAGTATCGCGGCGTGTCCGACATCAAGGGCTGGCTGATGCACAAGGGCGCATAAGCGCGCATACCCGCGGGGAGGGGCAAGGCCCCTGCCCGCGTTTTTGTACGGAGGAGGAAGAGTGTGGAGCAGTATCATCACGGCGAGATTCTCCTTTACCGAACGGAAGACGGGCAAACCAAAATAGAGGTGCATTTTCAGCAGGAAACCGTTTGGCTGACGCTGGATCAGATGGCAGAACTGTTTGACCGCAACAAATCGACGATTTCAAGGCATATACAACACATATTTACCGAGGGCGAGCTTGTGCGGGACAGAGTTGTTGCAAAATATGCAACAACTGCCGCCGACGGAAAAACCTATCAAGTGGAGTATTACAATCTGGATGTGATTATCTCCGTCGGTTATCGCGTCAAGTCGCTGCGAGGAACGCAGTTCCGCATCTGGGCGAGCAACGTTCTCAAGGAATACCTGCGCAAAGGGTTTGCGATGGACGACGACCGCCTGAAGGGAAACGGCGGCGGGGATTATTGGAAAGAGCTGTTAGACCGGATTCGGGATATCCGGAGTTCGGAAAAGGTTCTTTATCGACAGGTTTTGGACTTGTTTGCCACAAGCGTTGACTATGCGGCAAGCAGCGAAGAAGCCGCGCAGTTCTTTGCCATTGTCCAGAATAAGCTGCATTATGCAGCGCACGGGCATACGGCTGCCGAGGTGATCTATGAAAGAGCGGACGCCGAAAAGCCGTTTATGGGACTGCAAACCTTCACAGGCGATTTTCCGACGAAGCGCGATATCGGAATTGCCAAGAATTATTTGCATGAGGATGAACTGAAAGTCCTGAATAACCTGGTTTCCGGTTACTTCGACTTTGCGGAAATCCGAGCGTTGGAGCACACGCCGATGCGCATGCGTGACTATATCGATCAGCTGGATCCGATTCTGCAAGCCGGGAATCGGAAGCTGCTGCAGGACGCCGGCACGGTCAGCCATGGGCAAGCCATCCGCAAGGCGGAAGCAGAGTATCGAAAGTTTCAAGTTGCCACCCCTTCCCCGATTGAAGAAGCGTATTTCCAAAGTCTTCGGCAGGCAGAGGAAGCGTGCAAAGAGAGCAAACAACATTCCAAATAAAGTTTCGGAGGAAAACATGTACGATATGATCGTGGTCGGCGGCGGTCCCGCCGGTATGACGGCGGCGCTGTATGCGCTGCGCAACGGCAAGAGCGCGCTTGTGATCGAAAAGGCCGGGTTCGGCGGGCAGATCACGCACTCCCCGAAGGTCGAAAACTACCCCGGCACGCTGCAGATGAGCGGCAACGAGTTTGCCGACCGGTTCTTGGAGCAGATCTTGGCGCAGGGCGCGGAGGTCGAGCTGGAGAACGTCGTTTCCGTGCGCGACGAAGGCGGCGTCAAGATCGTCGAAACCGAGGAGGGCGGCCGCTATGAAGCGTTGACCGTCGTGCTTGCGACGGGCGTCAAGCACCGTATGCTCGGCTTGCCCGGTGAAAACGAGCTTGTCGGCGAGGGCATTTCGTTCTGCGCCGTGTGCGACGGCGACTTCTACGCAGGCCAGACCGTGTGCGTCGCGGGTGGCGGCAACTCCGCCTTGCAGGAAGCCATTTTGCTGGCCGAAAAATGCAAGGAGGTCATTATCCTGCAGGATCTTCCGACACTGACCGGCGAACAGCGTTTGCAGGACGTGCTGCTGTCCCGTCCCAATGTTCGCGCCATCACGAATTTGAAGATCAACGCGCTCGTCACCGAGGGCGGCGCGCTCAAGGGTGTGGCGGTCGAGGATCGCATCACCGGCGCACAGCAGACCGTGGCATGCGACGGGCTGTTCGTTGCCATCGGCTTGATCCCCGAAAATGAGCCGTTTGCGGCACTTGCCAAGCTCAATAAGTGGGGCTACTTCGACACCGACGAGCAGTGCACGACCGAAACTCCCGGCGTCTATGTCGCGGGCGATTGCCGCTCTAAGTTCGTGCGCCAGCTCACCACCGCTGTGGCCGACGGCGCAACCGCCGCGCTGGCCGCGTGCCGGTATATCAACGAACGGAAATAAACACAGCTAAATCGCTTCGCGGCGAAATCCGCGCAAAGCGCGGGCTATATAGGTAATCATGGGATTCCTCCAAGCAGCGGGGGAATCCTTTGTTTTGGCTCCTTTTAAGACGGTTGCCAAGCGGCGATTTTTGCGGTATACTGGGAAAAAAGCAGGAGAAAACGCCATGATCACCGAAACCTTTGATACCGACAGGACCGCTGTGATCGAGCCGAGCATGATCGTACAGCCGATCCCCGGCTTTCCGAAGGTCGCCGTCACGTGCTTTTCCAAGGTGACGTTCGACCGGCTCTGCGCGGACCTTGCCGCGGAGCCGATGCAGGATGCTTTGACCGGCAACGCGAACGGCAAACAGCCGGTCTTTAAGGCGTCGTGGCACGGGCGGGACTATACGCTGTTTCTGTCCGCGGTCGGCGCGCCGTCGTGCATCGGGCTGCTGGAGGATATCGCGGTGTTCGGCGCCGAAACGTTCGTGATCTTCGGCACCTGCGGCGTACTGGATCGTACGATTGCGGATTGCGGCGTCATGCTGCCGACCGCTGCTGTGCGCGACGAGGGGACAAGCTATCATTACGCGCCGCCGTTCGACGAGATCGCGGTCAATGTCGGCACGCTGCCCGCCGCGCGGGCGGTGCTCGATGCGCTCGGCGTCCTTTACACGGCAGGCAAGGTCTGGACGACCGATGGATTCTACCGCGAAACGCGCGGCCTTGTCGAGCGCCGCAAAGCCGAAGGCTGTCTTTGCGTGGACATGGAATGTTCGGCGGTCGCGGCGTGGGCGGCGTTTCGGCAGAAGCGTGTGCTGCAATATTTCTATGCGGGCGACAACCTCGACGCCGAGGTATGGGAGCCGCGCAGCCTTGGCAACGACAAGCGTCTTGCGGACAAGGATCGCATCGCGTATCTGGCTATGACGATGGCCGAAAAGCTGTATGAAACGGAGGAACAGGCATGACCGAAACCGAAAAAAAGCTGTCCGGCAGACTCTATGACCCCGCCGATGCGG
Source organism: Clostridia bacterium (assembly GCA_017459315.1). The sequence goes on from JAFUDD010000469.1 coordinate 3,447, forward strand.
AACTGGTCGCCATGCGAAAAAATGCGCGGCGGCTCTGCAAGGCGTACAACGACTGCGATCCGGACGACGAGGATCGGCAGGACGAGCTGCTGCACCGGCTTTTGCCGCAGCTTGGCGAAAATTCGTGGGTCAATGCGCCGCTGCAGTTCGATTACGGCTGCTTTATCGAGATCGGGCAACGGTGCTTTGTGAACTATAACTTCACCGTGCTCGACTGTGCGCCGGTCAAAATCGGCGACGATGTGTTCATCGGGCCGAATGTGTCGCTGATGCCGCCGGTGCATCCGCTTTTGCACGAGGAACGCAAGCTCTATGCGCGC
>JAFUDD010000470.1 GCA_017459315.1 Clostridia bacterium
GTAGGTGTAGTCCTGCCGTCTTGAGCTGCCGGTCATCGGCAGATGCAGGCGGCGCGCGCCGAGCCGGTCGATGAGATAGCTTTTCAGAATGCCGTTTTCGATCAGCAGGTTGTTCTGCCCCGGCGTGCCCTCGTCGTCGATGTTGATCGTGCCCCATTCAAAGGGGATCGTGCCGTCGTCGCGCGCGGAGACGCAGTCCGCGGCGATCTTGGTGTTCAGCTTGTTGCAGAATTCCGAATTGCCGGGGCCGACCGACGTGGCTTCCAGCGAGTGGCCGCACGCCTCATGGAAGATGACGCCGCCGAAACCGCCGGAGATCACGACCGGCATGTTCCCGCCGGGGCAGTCTTTCGCGGAGAGCAGCAGCACCGCGCGATCTGCGGCCTTCTTGGCAGATGCCTCGATATCCACGACCTTTTCGTAGGCCTCAAACCCGCGGCAGCAGCCGGGGCCTTCGCTGCCGCGCTCGGCATTGTTGCCCTCCGCCGCGACCGCCATGAAGAACATCCGCGTGCGCGGACGCTCGTCCTCGGCCCATACGCCCTCGGAGTTGGCGATCAGAACGCGCTGCGTTTCGTCCATGTAGGAGACGGTCATCTGCCGGATCTTGTCCGACACTGCCTTGCCCGCCGCATAGCCGCGATGCATCAGCTGCACCCGGCGGTCGTTCGTCACGCTGCCGAACGTGATGTCCTGCGGCGTGCGGTAGGTCTTTTTCATGTATTGGAGCTTGCGCGCTTCCGCCGTGCCGTGCAGCGCCGCGGCTGCGGCCTTGGCGGTTTCGATCAGCGCCGCTTCACCCGTGTCCGCCGAATACGCGTAGGCCGATTGCTCGCCCAGCATCACGCGGACGCCCGCGCCGTGCCGGTGCGCCGAAACGCTCTGCTCGATATGCCCGTCCGCCATCGTGAGGTTATTGCGGTCGCAATCCTCGGCGAACAGCTCCGCAAAGTCCGCGCCCGTCGAAAGGGCGGCGTCCAAAACGCGGCTTACCGTTTGTTCCTGGATCATAGTGCCTCCTTTGATTGGTATTCCCTGCGGGCCATGCCCGCGTTTTCTCATATAATATACCATCGAAACGGCGCCGTGTCAATCAAGCAGCGGTTGCAAAGCGGCGGCAGGACGGTTGTTTTTGGAAAAAAGCGCCGCCGTATCTTTTCGATTGCTTCTTTTTCGGATTTGTGATACACTATTGCAAAATCCGCCGCAACCGTTTGACGCGGTGCGCGGTGTTATGAGCAGAAAGGAAAACGGAATGGAAGCACCGCAAAAGCCGATCGGTCCGGACATCGACGAGCTGTACCGGACGTACGGGGACATGGTTTACCGGCTGGCGCTCGTGCGGACGCAAAGCCCCGCCGATGCGGAAGATGTAGCGCAGGAGGTCTTTTTGCGATGCCTGCGCCGCGCGCCGGTCTTTACGGACGGCGAGCATCAAAAGGCGTGGCTGATCACGGTGACGATCAACTGCTCCAAGAGCCTGCTCGGTTCGGCGTTTCGGCGGCGTACCGTGCCGCTGGACGCGGTCGCGGAGCCGGGCGACGACGGCGCGATGCCCGATTCCACCGTGTACGACGCGGTGCAACGGCTGCCGCAAAAGCTGCGCACCGCGATCCACCTGCACTACTATGAGGACTACTCGGTCAAGGAGATCGCCGCCGCAATGAATGCGAGCGAATCCGCCGTCAAAACGTGGCTGTTCCGCGCGCGGGCGCAGCTGAAAACCGAACTGAAAGGAGCGTATGCCGATGACAATGCGTGACGAATACCGCAAGGCAAACGACGCGATCCACGCGCCGCAGTCGCTCCTGTCGGCGCTGCATGAGGCCGCGGATGAGGATACGCCCGTGCTGTTCGAGCCGGAAAAGCCGCGTGTATGGCCGAAGGTCGCCGCGTTTTCCGGCATTGCCGCCGCTGCCGCCGTGCTCGCGCTGATCGTGTTCCTGCCGCGGAACAATCGAAGCGCCGCGCCGCAGGCCGCCGCCAAGGCCGCCGACGCCGAGATCGTCTATGCGACCGAAACGACCATGGAATCCGCCATGTCGGACGAAGCGCCTGCCGAGGCGCCGATGCTGTCCGCTTCCCTCTATGCCGCAGGCAGCGCCGCGTCGGCCGACGGCGGCGAGGACGATATCGACGACGAATACGATTTTGCCGCCGCGCAGGGCATGCCGGAGCAAAGCTATGCGGATGTGTTCGCGCTGCGGGTGCCGCAGGTGCCGAACGCGGATGCCGCAGTTCCGAACGCCGAGTCGGAGAACCTGCAGGACGCGGATACCGAAAGCAAGGCCGTTCGCGTCGCGGGCGCAGAAGCCGCATGGACGCGCGAGGGCGATACGCTGACCGTAAGCGGGCTGTCCCTCCCCCTGCCGGAAAAATGCGGCGAGGTCGCGGCGGTCGAAACGGTCGCGGGCCGCGTGTGCGTCGTTGTACAGAACGGCGGCGTCGTGGATGTGTATGTGTATGCGGACGGCGAGCTTGTCGGAGAAGCGTCGCAAAGCGGCGTGTTTACGGACTGCCGCGTGCAGGAAACGTCCGTGTTCGGGGACGATAACCGGCTCGAAACGCATA
>JAFUDD010000471.1 GCA_017459315.1 Clostridia bacterium
CCTTGTCGATGTGATCGGCGAAACGATGAAGAACGTCGAGATCGAGGACTGATCGGATACGGTATATAAAAAGAGCTGTTTCGGCATGAACAGCTCTTTTTTGAAAGCACAGATTCTTACAGCTTCACTGCATAAATACAATGCGGCTCGATGCCCTCGTACCATGCGAACCAGTAGCGCGGGACGGCGGCGATCTCGAGCAGGCGGCCGCCCGCCAGCTCGGCGGTGCGGCGTGAGGCGGCGTTCGATTCGCCGCAGGTAATCAGCACGCGCGTCATGCCGTGATACCTCGCCACGGGCAGCACGAGCGCGATCGAACGAAGCGCATAGCGATGACCGCGATACGGCTCGTCCACCTCATAGCCGATATGGCCGTTATAATACGAATGGAAGTTATCGCCGATTCGAATGCTGATCTTGCCGACGGGAACGCTGTCCACATAAATGTCGTAGAAATAGAACGGCAGCAGGACGTCGTCGCCGGGGTACTTTTCGGTGATGCAGAGCGTAAGCCCGTCTCCGGTCAGCGTATCGAATTGTTCCGAGAATGCAAACACGTTCAGATCCCTTCCGTCACGGGCGCGTCCTTTTTGAACGATGCGGCGAGCACCATGGTGGTGAGGTAGGCCGAGATGCAGTCGATGGCCTGACTGTTCTTGCCGCCGCGCATGATCGCAAAGTCCGCCAAGCGAATGTAGTTGGCGATATGCTTTTCATACATCGGCTTGACGGTTTCCATGTACTGCTCGGTGATGCTGTCGATCGTGCGCCCGCGCGATTTCATATCGCGCCGGATGCGGCGCAGCAGGCACACGTCGATATCCACGTGCATGTATACCTTAAGCGCCATGCGGTCCAAAAGACGCGGGTCATGGAACATGTGAATGCCCTCTAAGATCAGCACATCCGGCGGGTAGATCAGCTCGTCCGAATCGGCGCGCAGATGGTTCGCGTAATCGTAGCCCTTTTTCGTGACCGGGCGGCCGGCCGAAAGCTCGTCGATGTCGTGCAGCATTTCATCGTAGTCGAAGATGCTCGGCTCGTCGTAGTTCAGATGCACGCGCTCCTCAAACGGCAGGTGCGAGAAGTTGTGGTAATAGCAGTCCTGCCCGATGATCAGGCAGCTGCAGGAAAGACTGTCCCGAATACGCTTGGCGAGCGTGCTTTTGCCGCTGCCCGACGCGCCGCAGATCCCGACGATAATCATATTGCCCCTCCGTCAAAGCTGAAAAGCCGATTTCGATTCGCCTTTATTGTACCGAAAATCCCGCCGCTTGGCAATCCCAAAAAAGAAAGATTCTTCCGCAGCGGGAAGAATCCTTGTATATAAGCTTTCGGTATCGACACAGCTAAAAAGAATGGCGCTTTCCGGAAAGCGTTTGTCATTCCGAACGAAGTGAGGAAGCTCAAAAACAAAAGACACGTTTCCGTATTCCGCACAGCCGCAAGGCTGCTGATTTGTGTACAAGTCTTTTGCACTCGGAGATTCCTCGTCGTCATTCCATTCCTCCTCGGAATGACAATGCTTTGTCTTGCATTGGTTTCGCCCGCGCAGCGGATTTAGCCCATGCTCCGCATGGATTTAGCCGTGCCGTCGGCACGATTTAGCCCGCGCAGCGGATTTCGCCGTGCCATCGGCACGATTTAGCCCATGCACCGCATGGATTTAGCCGTGCCGTCGGCACGATTTAGCCCGCGCAGCGGATTTAGCCGCCGCAGGCGATTTCGCTATTCCTCCACGCCCAGTTCCGCAAACGCGTACAGCACGCGCACCGGGTTCGGCTCGACGGCGACGTAGACAGCGAACGTGTCGCCCTCGCCACAAAGGTCGATTTCGGTCGGTTCCAGCGGGCGGTAAGC
>JAFUDD010000472.1 GCA_017459315.1 Clostridia bacterium
CATGGTGCTGCGCCGGGCGGCCTACCGCAAGCGCAACGATCTGCGCCTATTTTCGCGCGCTGCCCAAGGCCGCGGGTTCGCCGCGTCGATGGACGCCCGCATCGGGCGGTTTCGGCAAAGCTGCATTTCTCCCGACGATCTCGAAGCGGCGGCCAAACAGCTGCCGGAAGACGCGCTGCTGCGGCAAAAGCTCGGGGACTTTGCGGTGCTCTACCGTGAAAGCGAAGCCTTTTTGTCCCGCCGGTATCTGACCTCCGACGACCTGATGACCGTCGCGCTGCCGCTGATCAAGGATTCGTTCGTGAAGGACTGCTTCGTCTACGTGGACGATTTCGACCGTCCGCGCGAGCAGGCGTTTCGGCTGCTGCTCGAAATTCTGCGCGTCTCGAAGTCCGTCACGCTCACGCTGCGGCAGACCGGCGACCCGAACCTGTTTGATTTGTTTGCGCCCGACGCCGCTATTGCAGATCGGCTGACTCGCGCGTGCGAGGGCGGGATCCCGCTGTATACCGTACAGCTGCAGGGCGCCGCGACGACGCCCGCGCTCGACCATCTGACGGCGCAGCTTTTTTCCGCCGCCCCCGTCCCCTTTGCCGAATCGACCGACGCGGTGGAGATTCTTGCCGCCAAGGATCGGCAAACCGAGGTCGCCTTGGTGTGCGACCGCATACTGGAGCTGGTGCGCGGCGGCAAACGCTTTTCGGATATCGCCGTCGTTGCCAGCGAGCTTTCGGCCTACGGCCCCTTGATGCGCCGCGCATGCGAGCGGCGGCATATCCCGCTGTTTTACGACGCGACGCGCCCGATGACCGGCCTTGCCGCGACCGACTTTGTCCTGTCCGCTGCGCGGTGCGCGTGCCTCGGCTTTCCGATGCGCGACGTACTGCGGCTTTTGAAAAGCGGCTATGCGGGCGTTTCGCAAGCGGACGCCGAGATCTTTGAAAACTACGTGCTGCGCTACGGCGTCTACGGCAGCGAGCTGAAAAGCCCGTTCACGCTCGGCACGATCCCGCCCGAAGCCGAGACGGTGCGCGCACGGCTTTGGAACACGCTCGGCCCCCTGCAGGAGGCCATGCACAGCCAAAGCGCCGCGGACAAGGTCAAGGCGCTGTGGACGTATCTCGAAGCGAACGATCTTAAAACCGCCCTCGAGGCCGAAGCGCAGGCGCTGCTTGCCGAGGGCCACGCAAGCGACGCCGAGCTGTTCTCCCAGATCTGGGAAACGATCAAGGCGCTGCTCGTGCAGCTTTATACCGTGCTCGGCGATACGCCGGTGCAGCAGCGAGAGTTTCCGATGCTGCTTGAAGAAGGGCTTTCGGGCTTTTCGGTCGGCATCCTGCCGGGACGCGGCGATCAGGTGTCGCTCGGCGACCTCGTCCGCACGCGGCTTGCGCCGGTGGACACGCTGTTTGTGCTCGGCTGTACCGAGGGCGTGTTCCCGCCGTCGCACACCGACGACGATTTATTGAACGACGAGGAGCTGAAAACGCTGCGCTCGCTCGGCCTGTCCGTGTGGGGCGGCACCGAAGTCGAGGCCGCGTCCGACCGGCTCGCGCTGTATGCGCTTTTGTCCAAGGCCAAGCGGCAGATCGTCTTTACCCATGCGTTCTCGGACGGCACAAGCGAGCTGAGCAAAGCGCCGCTGCTCCATTCCGTCGAACGCCTGTTCCCCGAAAATACCGAGCGCGTCGGCATGACGGCGCTGAGCGCGCTGCCGATGAGCAAGCCGGTCGCGTTTTCGATGCTGGCCGAGCAGATCGCGCTGTATAAGCAGGACGGGCATTGCACCCCGCTGCTCCCGCCGCTGCTGCAGTTGTTTTCAGACGATCCCGCCTACCGCGACGCCGCCGAAGCGTTGTGGCGCGGCGAAGCCGAAAGCCGCTCGCCCGCGCCGTTCGGCAAGGAGACCGCAAGGGCGCTGTACGGCAAAGCCCCGTCGATGAGCGCAAGCCGCCTGGAGCAATACGCCCGCTGCCCGTTTGCGCAGTATGTGAAGTACGGCCTTTGCGCCGAGGAGCGCAAGACCGCCGAGGAAAAGGCGTCCGACGCCGGCACGTTCCTGCACGACGCGCTCGACGCGTTTGTGAAGGCCGTAAAAGCCGGGCCGTATACGTGGGCGACGATCACCGACGCCGAGGTGGACGCGATTTTGGACGCGATCCTGCCGCCGCTGCTCGTTTCGCATAACGACGGCATCTTTTCGCGTGATCCGCGCTTGAAGGAATCGCTGTTTTTGCGTCTGCGCACCGTGCGGTATGCCGCAAGGTCGATTGTGACGCAGCTGCGCGCGGGCCGGTTCGAGGTCGCCGCAACCGAGCTTTCGTTCGGCATGGACGACGCGTTCCCGCCGCTGTACCTCACGCTCGACGACGGCACGCGCATCCGCATTTACGGCAAGATCGACCGCGTCGATCAAACGCGGGACGGCCGCCTGCTGCGCATTATCGACTATAAAATGGGGCGCGAACGCAAGTTCGACCCGACCAAGCTGCTCTCCGGCGAATCGCTGCAGCTTCCGCTGTACTTCGGCGCGGCAAAAACGCTCGGCGGCGATCCGGCGGGGCTGTACTATATGCCTTTGACGCTCGACCCGCCGGAGCCGGGCGAAACGCCGCAGCATCTTTTATACGGTCTGACCGCGTCCGACGACGAAGCGATAGCGGCCAGCGACAGCGGCATGGAAGCCAAATCCACGCTGATCTATAACGTAAAGCGCACCAAGGACGGCGGGATCACCGGCGCGGCGGCCTCGCGCGAACGGCTGAACGAGATCATCGAGGCCGCGCAGCGCATTGCGGCGCGGCAGGCCAAGGGCATCCTGACGGGGCGCGCCGACCTGTACCCGACCGAAACCGCCTGTACCTGGTGTCCCTACGGCAGCGTGTGCCGCTTCGATAAGCAGACCGGCTGCAAAACGCGATGGGTCAAAAAGGTCGAGCTGGACGACCTGCTGACCGGAAAGGAGGAATTGCCGTGAAGTGGAATCCCGATCAACAGCGCGCCATCGACGCCGCGGGCAACGTGATCGTTTCCGCCGCCGCGGGCGCAGGCAAGACCTCCGTGCTGACCGAGCGCGTTTACCGGCTTGTGCAAAACGGCTGTCCGATCGACCGGATGCTGATTCTGACCTTTACCCGCGCGGCGGCGGGCGAAATGAAAACCCGTATCGCGGCGCGGCTTGAAACGGCGGCGGCAGAGGCGACAGATGCCCAAGCCAAGAATTATCTACGCGACCAGTCGCAGCGCGTCGCAAGCGCGAACATCTCGACGATGCACGCGTTCTGCTCGAAGGTCGTGTTTCGGCACTTTTTCCGCGTCGGCCTGTCCCCCGCCGCAAAGATGCTCGACGAAACCGAAAGCGCGGTTTTGCGCCGCGAGGTGCGCGAGCGCATTCTCAGTGACCTTGCCGCCGAACAGCCCGAAACGTATCGCGCGCTGATCGGCGGATTCAACGGCGAAAACGCGCTCGTTTCGACGCTCGATCAGATCGACCGGTTCCTGTCCGCCGACCCCGACCCGGACGCGTGGCTTCATAAAACCGAATCGACGCTGACCGACCGGGCGGCGTTCGACGCGCTCCTTGCCGACGAGCTGGCGTCGGACAAAAACGAACTCACCCTTTCCCTTGCGGAGCTGAACGACGCACGGGACCTGCTCCCGCCCGCGTTCGACAAGGCGCTGCAAAAGTTAGACGATCTTTTGACCCATGCGCGCGGCGCGCTGCTGCAGACCGACCGCGCGGCCTACGGGCAGGCGCTTGCGGCGATCCCGACCAAGTGGAATCTGCCTTCTCTCAAGGGCCTTTCCCCGGAGGAAGCCGACGCCGTAAAGGATGCGAAATCCGCGACCGTCAAGCTGATCAAGGCGCAGATCGAGCGATATGAGACCGACGCCGAAGCCTTGTTTCAAACGCAGCGGGCGGGCGCGGCGCTGATCGTGCCGCTGTTCGCTTTGGTGCGCACGTTCCGCGCATCGTTTGCCGAGGAAAAGCGGCAGCGGGCGGCGCTCGACTTTGACGATCTGGAACACATGACGATTGCGATTCTGCAGGACGACCGGATCGCCGCCGAATACCGGTCGCGCTTTCAATACGTGATCGTGGACGAATACCAGGACAGCAACCGCGTGCAGGAGGCGATCTTAAGCCGCATCGCCCGCGCGGACAACGAATTTTTCGTCGGAGACGTGAAGCAGTCGATCTACCGCTTCCGCAAGGCCGAGCCGAAGCTGTTTTTGGAAAAGTGCCGCACGTTCACCGGTGAAGCGGGGACGCGCATCGACCTCAAACAAAACTTCCGTTCGGGCGGCGCCGTGATCGACGCGGTCAACCGCGTGTTTGAAACGATCATGCGCGAGCCGATTGCGGGCATCGAATATGACGCGGCGGCGCGGCTCTATCGCGGGAGCAGCGAAACGGGCGGCGCGGTCGAATGTCACGTGCTCGAAAAAAAGACCGATGCCGACGAGGAATCCACCTCCGACGCCGAGGGCGAGGCGCGGCTGATCGCGGGGGCGATTGCCGAGCGCATGAACCGCCCGCTGTTCGACAGCAAGACCGGCGAAACGCGCGCCCCGCGCTACGGGGACTTTGCGATCCTGCTGCGCGGCAAAAAGCATGCGGCGGTGTTTGCCGAAACGCTCGCCTACGCGGGCATTCCCGCCTATGCACAGCTGGCGGGCGGGTACTTCGAGGCCATCGAGGTACAGCTTGTGCTGAACCTGCTTCGCGTGCTCGACAACCGGCGGCAGGACATCCCGCTGCTCTCGGTCATGCGGTCGCCGTTTTTCGGCTTCACCGATGCGGAATTGATCGCCCTCAGAACCGCGCGGCCGAAGGTGCCGCTGCATGAATGTGTGCTCTCCTCCGAGGATCCGCGCGTGACCGCGATGCTCGAAACGCTCGCCGCATGGCGTTCGCTTTCCCGCCGCGTGCCGATGGAGGAGCTGCTCGAAACGATCCTTGACGAAACGCAGCTGCGCGAGCGCATGGGCGCGCTGCCCGGCGGCGTACAGCGCGTACTGAATCTGGATGCGCTGATCGAACGCGCGCGCTCGTTCGACGCGTCCGGCGCGGGCGGCGTACACAGTTTTTTGGCGTTCATGGACGACGCGGCGGAGGCCGCCGATCTCGGCGCATCCCAAACCGTCACGGCGAACGTCGTGCGCATCATGACGATCCATAAATCCAAGGGACTGGAGTTTCCGATCGTCTATTTGGCCGCGCTCGGCGGACAGTTCAACCGCGCCGACGAAAAGGATCCGCTGCTGCTGCATGAGCGATACGGCGTCGGGCTGACGTTCTTGGACGCGGACGGCTGCAAGCGCAAAACCTATGCGCGGCGGCTGATCCAAAGCGCGATTGCGGACGCCTCGTGGCAGGAGGAGCTGCGCGTGCTCTACGTCGGCATGACGCGCGCAAGCAGCGAGCTGTTCCTATGCGGCTGTGTCCGCGGGGCGGAGGAAAAGCTGGCGTCGCTGCCCGCCCCGACGCTGCACAACCTTCGCAGCGCCAACAACGGGATGCGGCTGTTGCTGCTCGCGCTGAACGGCTATTTGGTGCCGCAACTGCACACGAAGGCCGAATTTGCCGTGCCCGCCGAGCTGCCCGCCTTGCCTGCCCTGCCCGCCGCCGAACCCGGCGATATCGAGGCGCTGCACGACGCGCTCGATTGGGAATACCCGTATGAAATCGTGACCGACCTGCCCGCCAAAACCTCCGTCACCGCGCTCGGCGACAAGACACTTGCGCCGTTTGAGGATCCGGTGTTTATGGAGCGCGACGACGGCGCAACGCTCGGCTCGCGCGTGCATGCGATCATGGAGCGGCTGCCGCTGACGGCGGTTTCGGACGAAGCCCTTGCCGCCCTTGCCGACAGCGTCGGCGGCGTGCCGAAGGGGCACCTTGCCGCGGTACAATGGTTTGTGCGCTCCCCGCTGTGGCGGCGGATGCTCACCGCCGAACGCGTTTTGCGGGAGCAGAGCTTTGTGCGCCCGGTTCCGGCGAACCGGCTGATGGACACCGACCGCACCGATCCGATCCTGCTGCAAGGCGTGATCGACGCGTGCTTTATCGAAAACGGCGCATGGGTGCTCGTCGATTACAAGACCGACCATGTCGAGGGCGATCCCGCAAAGCACGCCGAGCGCCACCGTAAGCAGATCACGCTGTATGCCGACGCGCTCGCCGCGCTGACCGGTATCCCGGTCAAGGAGGCGTATGTGGTGCTGCTGAACGCCAGAGAAGCGGTGCAAATGGTGCTCGGAAAGGAATAAAAATGGTTCTTCCGCAAGAATTTTTGACCCGTATGCAATCGCAGCTCGGGCAGGCCTATCCCGCCTACCTTGCCGCGATGGACGAGCCGCCGAAAAGCGCGCTTCGCGTGAATACGCTGAAGGTCGCGCCGGACGCGCTGCAGCCGCTGCTTTCGGCGCCGCTTGTTCCGATTGACGGCGCCTTGGACGGCTTTTTGGTTCCGTCCGGCTTCAAGCCCGGCGCCGATCCGCTGCATGCGGCGGGGCTGTACTATATGCAGGAGGCGAGCGCGCAGGCGCCGGCACGGCTTTTGGACGTGCGCCCCGGCATGGCGGTGCTCGACCTTTGCGCCGCGCCGGGCGGCAAAACGACGCAGCTTGCCGCCGCGATGCAAAACACCGGCGTGCTCGTTGCCAACGAATACGTCGCGTCCCGCGCGCAGGTGCTTGTCGGCAACCTCGAACGGCTCGGCGTGACGAACGCCGTCGTGACGAACATGGACACCAAAGCCCTTTGCGACCGGCTTGCCGAAAGGTTCGACGCGGTGCTTTGCGATGCGCCGTGCGCCGGGGAGGGCATGTTCCGCAAGGACCCGCGCGCCGTGGAGGAATGGTCGCCCGCGCACGTTGCGGCGTGCGCCCTGCGTGAGCGCGGGATCCTGGACAATGCGGCCAAGGCCGTCAAGCCCGGCGGCCGGCTCGTCTATTCGACCTGCTCGTTCTCGCCCGCCGAGGACGAGGACACGACCGCGCTGTTTTTGCATAGCCATCCCGATTTTTCGCTGCTTGCCGAACAAAAGCTGTTTCCGCACAATTCCGTCGGCGAGGGGCAGTATATGGCGCTGTTTGCCCGCGCGGGCGAGGCCGCGCCGTCCGTGTTCACCCTCGGCAGGTCCGACAAATGCCCCGCATGGGCGGACTTTGCCGCGTCCGTATCGCTCCCAAAGGGGCAGCTGCTTCGGCTGAAGGACGGGCGCGTGCTGCTTGTTCCCGCCCTGCCGTTTTCCTTGGACGGCCTTCGCGTCGTCCGCGCGGGGCTGCTGCTTGGCGAGGACAAGGGCAAATTCTTCCTGCCCTCCCACGCGCTCGCGCTTGCCGCGCCGCTGCCGCTGCACAATACCGTCGCGCTGACCGACGCCGAAGCCGCCCGCTACCTTTCGGGCGAAACGCTCCCCCGCCCCGCCGAAAAGGGCTGGTGCGCCGTGACGTATAAGGGGTACGCCTTGGGCCTCGGCAAGTCGGACGGGACGACGATCAAGAACCACTATCCGAAAGGCTTGCGATGGCTTCGCAATCCTATGGGAAGCTGAATCCCGTTTCGGGGACTGCATCGCGCGAGCATGATTCCGCCGCTCCCGGCTTTTTCGCTTTTCTATTGCAAACAACCTCAAAATCACGTATAATATCGTCAGGGGCGTGTCCCCGAATTTTCAGCACGGAGGGGAAAGACCATGTACAAGAACGACATCGGCGTTTTGGTGCCGGATGTGATGCTCCCGCCCAAGGGAACGGACTTCTCCAAGTGGGCTGTCGTCGCCTGCGATCAATACACCTCGCAGCCCGACTATTGGCAAAAGGCACGCGACTATATCGGCGCGGCGCCGTCTACCCTCGATCTGATCCTGCCCGAAGCGTTTTTGGGCAAGCCGGACGAAGCGGCGCGCATTGCTTCGATCCGTGAAAAGATGCGCGAATATCTGCGTGACGGCGTACTGCAAACGCTGCCGACCGGCTTTGTGCTTGTGCGCCGCAGCGCCGCCGGCAACACACGCAACGGCCTCGTTCTCGCGCTCGATCTGGAATGTTACGACTACCGCAAGGGCTCGACCACGCTGATCCGCGCGACGGAGGGCACCATCGTCGAGCGCATCCCGCCGCGGCTCCGCATCCGCGAGGGCGCGCCGGTCGAGCTGCCGCATATCCTTGTGCTGATCGACGACCCGAAGTGCACGGTCATCGAGCCGCTGACCGAGAAGGCCGCCGCGCTCGAACCGCTTTACGACACTGATCTGATGCTCGGCGGCGGGCATATCCAGGGCTGGCTCGTCAACGATCCCGCCGATATTCAAAATGTACTGAACGCGCTGACCGCCTTGACCGACCCCGCGGCCTTTACGGAAAAGTACGGCGATCATGCGCCGCTGCTCTTTGCGATGGGCGATGGCAACCACAGCTTTGCGACCGCCAAGGCCAACTGGGAAAAGATCAAGGCGACGCTGCCCGAAGCAGAATGGGAAAACCACCCCGCCCGCTATGCTCTCGTCGAGATCGAAAACGTGCATGACAAGGGCATCGTCTTTGAGCCGATCCACCGCGTCGTCTTCGGCTGCGGCGGCAAGGCCGGCATCGAGGCGCTTGCCGAAAAGCTCGCCGCGCAAAACGGCGGCGCAGCCGTATCGTGGGGCGAGGCCAAGCCCGCCGCGGGCGGCGAAACGCATGTGATCCCGTTCTTCACCGACGGGCAATGCGGCACGCTGACCGTGACCGGCCCGAAGCAGCAGCTTGCCGTCGGCACGCTGCAAAACGCCATCGACGCGCTGCTGAAGGAAACCAAGGCCGAGGTCGATTATATCCACGGCGACGACGTGGTGAAGAACCTGTCGAACAAGCCCGACGCAATGGGCTTCCTGCTGCCCGCGATGCAAAAGAGCGAGCTGTTCCCGACCGTCATTTACGACGGCGCCCTGCCGCGCAAGACGTTCTCGATGGGCGAAGCAAACGAAAAGCGGTATTATCTGGAGTGCAGACGCATAGAGCCGTAAAGGCTCTATGCAGCAAAATCGTTTCGATTCGGCTGCACCGCAGATGCAATTTCCATCCCCCGTGAGGAGTATCTATGATCAAAACAGTCAAATTCGGCGGCAGCTCGTTGGCCGACGCCGGACAGTTCCGCAAAGTCAAAGACATTATCTTAGCCGACCCGACGCGCCGGTATGTGGTCGTTTCCGCGCCCGGCAAGCGGTATAAGGGTGACGACAAGATCACCGACCTGTTATATGAGTGTCAGCGCGTGGCGCAAAGCGGCGCTTCGATTGAAAACGTGTTCGGCCGCATCGAGCGCCGGTATCTGCAGATCCGCGACCGGCTCGGACTTGGGGTCGATTTAGAAAGCGAGCTTGCGGACATTCGCCACATCATCGAAAACGGCGCCAGTCCGGACTATGCCGCCTCGCGCGGGGAATACCTCAACGCGCTTTTGATGGCGGACTATCTCGGCTTCCGCTTTGTGGACGCCGCCGAGCTGATCTGCTTCCACGACGACGGCACCTACGACGACGAAGCGACGCAGGCGCGGGCGCGCGTGCTGACGCAGTATGACCGCGTCGTGATTCCGGGCTTTTACGGCAAGCGGCGCGACGGCAGTCTGCGCACGTTCTCCCGCGGGGGCAGCGATATCACAGGCGCGATCGTCGCCCGCGCGACCGACTCCGATCTTTACGAAAACTGGACGGACGTGGACGGCTTTTTGATGGCCGATCCGCGCATCGTGCCGGAGGCGCGCGTGATCGACACCGTGACCTATACCGAGCTGCGCGAGCTCAGCTATATGGGCGCGGGCGTGCTGCATGAGGATTCGATCTTCCCGGTGCGCAAGGCGCGTATCCCGATCAACGTCCGCAACACGAACCGCCCGGAGGTCAAGGGCACGATGATCGTGCCGGACGTGATGGCGCCGGTGGAGCGCAGTTCCGTGCTGACCGGCATTGCAGGCAGCCGCGGGTATACCGTTATCACGCTCCAAAAGGACAACATGAACAGCGAGCCCTGCTTTGCCTACCGGATCGTCGGCGTCTTTGCCAAGCACAATGTTTCGGTGGAGTGTATGCCGTGCGGCGTCGATACGATGGGCGTCGTGGCCGCGGATACGCAGCTGAAGGGCAAGATGGATGCGATCTACCACGACATCATGGCGGAATGTGTGCCGGATACCGTCGAAATCGCAAGCTGTATCGCGCTTGTCGCCACCGTCGGCATCGGCATGGTTCGCGCCAGAGGTACCGCCGCCCGCCTGTTTGACGCGCTCTCCGAGGCGGATATCAACGTCCGCATCATCGACCAGGGCAGCAGCGAAATGAACATCATCATCGGCGTCGAGCAGCGCGATTTCGAGAACACGATCCGCGCGATCTATCATAAGTTCGCATAATGCGCATTTCATAAGGACGGTCTGCCCTTCGCAGGCGACCGTCCTTTTTTATTTCTGGCTCTTTCTATTCTTTTTGATTCTTGCTTTCCTGTCTGTCCCACAGTGCCGTCAGCAGGTTCCATTTCGTGGCGCTTGCCGCCGCCATCGGTCGTGTGCCCGCGCTTGCCTGCCGCAGCATTCGTTTCACCAATCGTTCCGCCATCGTCCTCTGCTGCTTGGTAAGCCGCCGCTTTGGGTTCCATCCCTCGGTCAACGCATCGAGCCAGCATACGCCGTAACAAATCTGCTGCGGATATCGTTCGAGCAGCTCCGCATACAGCCATCTCGCCCGCGCAAAATTCTTTGCCGTAAGCGCCGCATTTGCTTCCCGCTCCATCGTTATCCGCTCTGTTTCCGCTGCATCGCCGTCATAATGCAATTCCCGCCGTTCCTCCGGCGGCGATGCGCCGCACCGTAAACCGATTCGCTGCTCCATATCCGCTCCTTTCCTATTTTCATTTTAGTAAATATCTGTACTAAAGTCAATAGTAAATATCTTTACTGATGTATGCTATCGAAAAAAGCGGAGAGACGGACGGTATGGATTATCGGAAACGGATGCGCGATCTTCGGGAGGATCACGACAAAACGCAGGAACAGATTGCCGCGATGCTCGGTACTTCGCAAACGATGTACGCGCGTTATGAGCGCGGTGCAAGCGAGCTGCCGATCCGGCACCTGATCCGACTTGCCAAGTATTACGGCGTATCGACAGACTATCTGCTGTGTCTGACCGATGAGCCGCGCGTCAACTGATACGAATTTGCATCATCAAGGAGCCTTCTATGTATATCATTCGCCGCGCCGAGCCGCGCGATATCCCCGCCGTGCTGCGGCTGCTTCGGCAGGTGAACCTTGTCCACCACCAAGGCAGACCCGACCTGTTCCGCCTTGCCACCAAGTACGGCGCCGAAGATCTTGCCGCCATCTTTTCGAACGATGATGCGCCGGTGTTCGTCTATGACGAAGATGGTGCGATTTTGGGACATGCTTTCTGTCAAATCCAAACCGTGCAGAACGACCGTCTGCTGTGCGACCGCAAAACGCTGTATGTGGACGATATCTGCGTGGACGAGGCCGCGCGCGGCCGGGGCGTGGGCAAGGCGCTGTATACGCATGTGCGGGATTATGCGCGCTCGCTCGGCTGCTACAACCTGACGCTGAACGTGTGGCGCTGCAACCCGAACGCCTTGCGCTTTTATGAGCGCATGGGGCTTGTGCCGCAAAAGGTCGGCATGGAACAGATTCTTTGATGCTTGCAGGAGGCCCCATGTATTACCACGCATCCCCCACACCGGGCATCACGACCTTGGAACCGCGCGTATCGAACCACGGCCGCCCGCTGCTGTACTTTTCCGAAAAGCGCGAAAACGTGCTGGTCTATCTGTCCAACGCCATCGAAACATTCTGCCGCGAAACTGGCTTTGCGCACACCGGCCCGTGGCAGAAATGGGGGCCGTACGGCTTCACGCAGGACGGCCGCCTGCAGATACAGGAATACTACCCGAACGCGCTTGTCGAAACCTATGCGGGCGTACCCGGCTATATCTACGCCGTGGCGGACTTTCCCCGCGCGGACTTCGACGTTTCCATTCCGTTTGCCGCGGTCAGCGAAACGCCGGTGCCCGTCGCCTCCTGCGAGCTCGTCCCCGACGCGCTCGAAGCGATCCTGAAGGCCGAGTGCGAAGGCCTGATCACCGTTCTGCGCTACGAAGAAAACCGCGACCGCATCGAAGCCTTCAACCGCCGCACGATCCCAAACGAGTACCGGGAAGCCGCCGCGCATCCGGAGTATCGGTATTTTCTGAGGGCGAAGTTTGGGCATCTCCTCTCCTGATGCAACGGCACACAAAAAAGCCGCCCTTTTCGGGCGGCTTTCGTATGCCTTGATGGCGTTTTGCCGTGTCTTACAGCTCCGCGAAGTACTTGATGGTGCGGACCATCTGGGAGGTGTAGGAGTTCTCGTTGTCATACCAAGCGACGACCTGAACCTGATAGGTGTCCTCGTCGATCTTCTGAACCATGGTCTGGTTCGCATCGAACAGGGAGCCGTAGGTCATGCCGATGATGTCGGAGGAAACGAGCTTCTCGGTGGTGTAGCCGAAGGACTCGGAGGACTGGGACTTCATGGCCGCGTTGATCGCTTCCTTGGTGATGTCCTTACCCTTGACAACCGCGACGAGGATCGTGGTGGAGCCGGTGGCGACCGGGACGCGCTGTGCGGAGCCGATCAGCTTGCCGTTCAGTTCGGGGATAACCAGGCCGATGGCCTTGGCAGCGCCAGTGCTGTTGGGCACGATGTTGGCGGCGCCGGCACGGGCACGCTGCAGATCGCCCTTCCGATGGGGGCCGTC